>JANQHN010000357.1 GCA_028282665.1 Phycisphaerae bacterium
GGCGCGGCGGGGATAGCCAGGACCAGCAGGTTGGTTGAGATCATGATGAGTTGGCCGGCAAAACCGGCAATGACGGCGCGCAGTGCCATCTTGCGTCCCCAGACTTCTCCCAACGTATCGGTCAACAGGAAGGTTGCACTATAAAGGGCAACGGCGACGCTGATGAAGACGCCATCGGCAACAACACCGATCTTCGAGGCCGTATACGTGCTGACGATCACGGATGCGGCAAAAGCCGCCTGCAGCAACCACGGTCCGTGCTTTCGGGCGTACATCGCAAGAGCGGTGGCTATAATCAGTGACGATGCGACGAGCAGCCAAAACATTGCCATCTTCTTTGATCTCCTGTTTGGGACTGTTCTAAACCTACCTCAAGCCAGAGCCTTTGCTCGGTCTTTTTCCGGACAAGTATGGTCATATCAGTCCGGATAGGGTCGGCCTGGGACACGAATCGGACAGTTTGTCCAATTCGCAGGCAAGGCTGTCTGTGGTGGGCCATAGAGTCCACGGGCTGACGGAGAGTTTCTTGTTTTAAGTAGTTTTCGGTGTCTGAATTTGGATAGGAATGCCGCCCGCGAGAGCTACCATGAGGAAACTTTGTCCGGCAAATCAATCGATTGTTGCGATTATTACTGAACAATGTGTAGAATAGGGGTTGGTATAGAGAAAAAGTTCTCTTTACTTTCCTCTCAATTCGATCCCAGATTGGCCGGAGACGATGGATCAGGAATTGACTAGGCTGCTGCATATCGCCGCGACGGGAGATCGTGAGGCTCACGAGCAGCTCTGGCGGCAGGTATATCAGCAATTGCGGGCACTGGCCAACCGCCAAATGCGCGGTGAAAAAACAGAGCTCATCCTTCAACCGACAGCGCTGGTCCACGAAGTTTTTTTGCGCCTTGTCGGTCCGGAATGCGCATCTTGGGATAACCGGCGCCATTTTTTCTCGGCGGCGAGCACGGCGATGGTGCGGATTCGCGTAGACGAAGCCCGCAAACGGCTCGCTACCAAGCGGGGCGGCGATTTGGAGAAGGTGCGCCTGGATTTTGATGTCGAGGCACCATTTACTGAGCCGATCGAAGTGCTCGCCATCCACGAGGCGTTGGAAACGCTACGCTACAAAAGCGATCGTGCCGCGAAGGTCGTGGAGTACCGCGTGTTCATGGGCTTCAACGTCGAGGAAACGGCGGACCTGCTGGACGTTTCAAAACGCACCGTGACGCTTGATTGGCGTATGGCTTGCGCCTGGTTGCACCGGGAACTTGTCGAAAAGCCCGAAAAGGAAGATTCTTCCGATTCAGGCGCGAGCGACTGACTTTGGTTGCTCCGGTGAATCGCCTCAAGCTCGGAGTTCGTTCAACGGCGATTGCTGCCTGAATGTTAGTTGGGAATATTCTTTTGTCACCCGAAGACTCCAACCATACGCATGAGCCGGACGGCGGAATGCACACAGATTGGGATTCCGTCGAGAAATGCTTCGCCGCCTGCATCGAATTGGACGAACAGAAGCAAAAGGAATATCTGGAATCACTTCGCGAGCAGGACGAGGCTTTGTTCCAGGAAGTAAGTTCTCTTCTTGACCATGATCGAGCGGTGACAAGCAGGAAGGCATCCGAGGAGCGCAGGAGAACCGCCTCTGAGTCAACCATTGCGTGGTGGAACCCTGAGGAGTTGGTCAATAAACAACTCCGCGATCTTTTCATCAAAGACATCCTGGGCGAAGGCGGGATGGGTGTGGTCTATCTCGGCGAACAGAAAAGCACACGCAGGGCAGTCGCCGTCAAAGTCCTGCGAATGGGGCTGGGTTCCACAACAGCGCTTAAGCGTTTCGATTACGAGACCCGGATCCTCGCCAATCTCGATCATCCCAATATTTGCAAGATTCATTATGCGGGTAAATGGCGTCGCCCTGCTGATGGCAAACGAAGAACGGAAGTACCGTACTTTGTGATGGAGTACCTCAAGAAAGCACATTCGCTTTCGGAACATGTCAAAAAACACCAGCCGACCATGCGACCGCGGCTGGAGTTGTTCTTGCAAGTTTGCGACGCGATCGATCACGGCCATCGGAACGGCATCATTCACCGCGACATCAAGCCTGCGAATGTACTCGTCGATGCGGCGGGGAACGTGAAGGTGATTGATTTCGGCGTCGCGCGATGCACCAATCATGATATCGCTGTCACCACCATGCAGACGGACACCGGCCAGCTCGTCGGTACGCTCCAGTACATGAGCCCCGAGCAACTTGAAGGTCACGACCGTCTCATCGATACGCGCAGTGATATCTACGCACTCGGATTGCTTCTGTACGAATTGGTTTGCGAAGCCAAACCGTACGATCTGTCTTCGACGTCGCTGGCCCAAGCCGTTACGACCCTGCGAGAAAATCCGCCTCGGAAACCGTCGCTGGTTAAACCGCATCTCAAAGGCGATCTCGAACACGTCGTGCTCAAAGCGCTCGAGAAGAATCCGATGGCCCGGTATCAGACGGTTGAGAGCTTCGCGGACGATGTACGAAGCTATCTCGTTGGCGACCCGGTAAGTGCGAAAGCGCCTGGGCTTTGGCGGCGTACGTTGCGTTACGCCGGTCGTCATCCAGCTGTCTTCTCGGGCATCGTTGGACTGGCCATCTGCATCAGTTGGATCGCGATTGGACTTGGGGTCACCTGGTATCTGCGTCAAACACCGGCGGAGATCGTGATCCCGAAAGGCAGCGACACTGCAAGACTTTTCAGTATCGGAGGCTCACTTCTGCACGAATGGGAGAGTGTAGTCGTCGAAGATACGTTTAACGGTTTGGTGTCTCGTGCTGAAGAGTTGGGAGGCGGATCGGTCATAGTTTTGACTTTAGAGAGCCGAGCGGATTCGAGTCAACTGGCGGCAGTGTACGATGCGGAGAATCCTGGGGACGCTCCACTCTGGACGGCCAAGGTGCGTATGGATGAAATGCCGCCCCAATTGCCGCAGTCAAAGTACCGTGCTGAGGATTTTGCCTCTCAGATTCAGATGTGCGAGGATTTTTTTCCGGAGAGACCGGGGCGTGAATTACTTGTTGTCTTTAATCATGTACCCTATTCTCCAGCTGTAATTCGGATTTACGACCTGAACGGTCAAGTGCTTTGGCAAATCTGGCACGATGGTCCTCCCCGCACCTACTACCTCAGATCGACAGGACTTCTAGTGTTCTTCGCAACGAATGGGGAGGCCCCGTGGAGATGTCGCGAATTCAATCGGGATCTCGATGATTTGCATTGGCAACAGCCCTACGTCATTTTTGCGGCGAGACCCAGCCTCGGATCGATCGATCGACGGCTCTTACCATGTCGCACGAACGGAAAAGACGTAGGGCTTGCCTGGTACCGTTGCCTCTTGCCGCCTGAAACGGCCGCGAAGTTTGAACCGGTAAGATTCCGGGGCACTGCTCCGCATAGACAAAAGTATGAGAGCAGTCGTTTCTTTAGCGTTCATTTCGGATTCTCAGATGAAACAAGGTCTTCAGTTGAAATTATCGTTGATGAACATGGCAACGAAGTGCCGGAAACTCGTGTCTACGGTGACGGTTACAGAAAACATCCAGAACTAAAGGATCTCGAACCGATCTATCTCGGCGATCTTCCGCCGATCAAGCAGGAATGCATCGATAGCAACGACCCGGGTATGACGGTGTGGAACGACTTGGACTGATCTAAGCCATTCAGGCTTGAAAGTGGATTCCGTAAGCGCCATTGCCAAAATCGCCGATGTGACAAAGGTGTAGACAGCTTAGTTGGCCTCACTGAGGCTACCTTTCTCCTCCGCGGAAATCTTGTGGGGCGTTCGTAAAGAAGGCATTTTCGTTTTGCAGTCTTTTAGGCAGGCGATGTGCCGTAAACGCTTCCACAAGTGACTACACACTCCCCAAGACTCACCGTATCAGAAAAATCGTCAGTGCATTGCGCAAGTGTCACTTGCTTTACGCATGTAAGAATGAAGGCGAAAGGTGTAACGGGTGGTATCAAAAAATTTGGAAACACCGCCCTCGCCTATGTTGTGGAAGACAGACTCACTTCAAAGGAACTGTCGTGAGCACGCTCATCTGGTGAAAGTAGAGAGCTTGCGCAGAAAATTTAGCGAGAGATTGCCAAATCGCACGTGCTCTTTGCGTGTAGTACGGCTTTCCTATGCAAAGACTGTATGGGAACACGACACTCGAATATTCAGGTTCTTTCGGTAGGTGGAATCGTGAGATCACGACTCCATCAGCCGAACAATTGTTCACTTAATTTGGCGAATCTTTGATGCCTAGGCCGTTAGAGAGCAAGCAGAAGCTAAACACCGCTGCGGTCGAGATGCGAATGAGGAATCTCGGAATTCATTCGCGGCCAGCGCTGGCCCGAAGGATTAAGCTCTCGGAAAGGACCTTGAGTAGGTGGTTGAATAGTGGCGTCACTCCTCAACAACTCCAGCAATTGGCGGAAGCGTTGGAATGCAATTCAAACGTACTGATCGACGGTCAAGCCACAGACCTTCTTGCGTATACAAGGAGCCTGGACGAGATTCAAGAGATTGAAAGCGAAATCACTAAAAAAGGCGGCGGTACGGCGATCGTAGCCTGTTTCCCCTTCAAGGAGTCAAATGATGGGGGAATGCTCGATTACATGATGAGCGAAATTCGGTCAGGCCTGCAAGTCAGGTATTTTTATGCAACCTCAGATATAAGATCCTTGCTACTTGTCGACAAAAACGATCCCATGCTGGCAAGCGTTGGATGCCTTTTTCATGAACTATGCGTGACTTTCCAGGATCGAGTGAGTGCGTACTTCTTCCACAACGAAAAGGGGCAATTGGTTACTTTTGCGACAATCCTCATTATCTTCTTTTCGGATCTAAAATCACCGATTCCAAAGGACGTCTTTCAGTACACACCTTGTAGTGATTCATCGGGCACATCGTCAGCTGAAGTCTGGCTTCGTCTGAAGTCGGATTCCGATGTTGGGCAGTACAAAGCCATATGGGAACGCTTGATCTCATCGTGCGAACCCGCACCGTGGCTGGGTCTTTACCAAAACCGGCTCCAATCGGACGTGCAGGGCGATTATCGCAGCCTAATGAGCGATTCTGATTTTGTGCAGCTTTACGCACGGCTTCGTCGCCACTCCGCGACTTCGGGGGGCGAACGGAGGGACATGTACGCTTGCTTGGCAAATGAAGTCGGATCACATTGGGAGCGACTGCAGCAGAGGGTGGCATCGCAGATACGTATTCTCGACGTCGGAATTGGTGACGGCGCTACTAGTTGCCGCGCCATCGCCTCAATACTGAAAAAAGCAGGTGTCACAGTGAGAACACACGTTGATTGGCAGGCTGTGGAATCGGCTCGCGTCCGGTCGCTTTCGCGACTTGAAACCTGTTTTTGTAGAAACGAAAAACCGGACGAGCCAATTTATCCCGATGAGCAACCTGCCCAGGAGGCCTTCGAAAAACTCCTTAGATTTGAGCGGATAGATTTCTCCCGCCATCTTCGGCCTTTTGAAGAATTTATCTCAACCACAAGATTCGATTTGATTCTGATGATCCACTCCATGTATCTGATCGATCTGTCGTATTTGAAAAAGGCCCTCTACCTCCTGGATGATGATGGGATTCTCGTAATCGTTATGTCGCCACTCAAAGATAACCTGATGAACAAGGTTTGCAGTTTGGTTGATGTTCGCCTCGAACGGTATCATCCCAAACCCACTCCGGACGATGATAAAGAGATCGGAGATCATTTCAGGAATTATGCCGAGGATGTGAAAGCATATCTCAGAAGAGAGTTGCGAACTGAACCGGCAGTTCATGAATTGCATGCAGACCTGCCGGTTAGCGACGGGGTACTTGACGAGAAATACATTACGGAGGCCATTCGCTATTTTGTGGGTAGGCTCCATTTCCAGGACTCGGATTTCAACGAAGTGCGAAGAGAAGTGTGTGAGGAATTCGAAGTCAACCTGACGGGAGGAGGGCGCCGTGAAACAACAGAATGGCTCATGATCGTCAAGAAACGCGATTTACTTGACAAGTTTGACGTATGGAAGACGGCGTTCGGTTGATCGCGAGAACGCTTGCTATGTGACAGGCCTAACTTACTGAACGGCCCACAAAGTGGAAGATTTGGACATTGAACGTTTTGTAGTGGCCAGTTGGAAAATCGACCTTCTGCAATGGTTGTATTTGGGTTTTTCGTGTTGCTCTTAGAAAAAGGATGAGACCATGGATTCAAATGAGCTAGTCCGATCGTATGTGTATGAAACGTCACTTGGGACGAAAGACGCGCTTGGCCGAACAGTCACCAATGAAAGGCCTTTGATACCTGGATGCATGAGACCTACAGCACGTCTGCTGCCGGAAGAAAGGGCGAAAGCGGAGCGGCTTTACTCTCAGTTCCTCTCGGATCTTCGACGTGACGAGGTCAGTGGCGGCATGATCATCGATGCTGTCGAGAAAGTTCGATTAGGAACTTCCATGATCGAGGATGAGACGCTCGCAAGCAGAGCTTTAGAGCGGCCCTTTGGCTTGTCTGCGAATGGGAGCCTCGGCTCAAGCAACCGGCTGTAGCACACATGGTTACGCTTGGGATTGCCTATTGAAACTTGCTGTTCGTAGGCATGGCATAAGTATCTTGGGAGGCACTTGTCGGCGCTGCGGACGTGCTGTCTGCAAACTATAGCCTATGGTCCGGCCGCTGCGCTTTGTTGTGCCGCGCACTCTGAAGGTGTTTCGCCCGGTTTTCACGATCGATCGGCTCGTTTACTCAAAGATAGGGAGGCCGCTTATGCTCGCAAACATCTCGATTAAGGCCCTTACGGCCCGCGCTTGGCCACCCGGCTACCATCCACAAGCAGGGCGTTTCTATATGGCGGGGCCAGGACGGCTTGTGGACAGTATTTTGGTGTAGCACTTCGGTGTTTGGCATTCCCTTCGTAATCGACGCCGCGGAAGAGGTTATCGTTGAGGCGGCGGCGCCTGCGATAGGCGCATTCTGGCACAGCGAAGCAACCCGGCTTACGCAGTTTGTTGATGATCTCTTCCGGTTTGAGATGTTTCCATGCTCATGACCATGCCTTCTTGATCCACCGCCGAGTCTATTCGTAGAAGTCTTGCTTGAGATTGCCGAGAATCCGATTATCAGCGTTCCTTTCATCGTCGATGGCTATGGTCAGGAGGTCGCCGACACACGCGCACGTGGCGATGGCTGCACGAACGCACCTGATTTTGCAAATCTCGAACCGATCTACCGAGCAGAACTGCATCGACAACAACGCCCCCGGCGTGACGGTGTGGGTAAAGGAGAATTGAGGCACAAGCCTCGCCATCACCGGAAACGCCACTACAAGTCGATCCGTCCGCTTCTTGCCAGTGAAAACACGCCGAGCTGCCCACTGTGAAGGCTTACATTTCTTCGCACTATCGCTCGCGAGGTGGAATTCCACAAACTGTAATCATCTTCGCTGTCAAAAACGGGCAATGCGGCGGTTTGTGCCACTTTTCGATGATGCCTGAAAAAAATGTTGCGCGACTCGTCAGGGTTCTACGCATCATCTCATGGACGGGAGCGAAGGTTTTTGAGCACATCCCATATGACGAACCCAGGAGTGCAACACCAAAAGGGGATATGGACAATGAACACGAAGACGTCAACATCGACACGAGGAACGAGGAATTCTCTTACGAAGAGCAATGCTTGGCGGCGCGCGAGCTGGATAATAGACGGGATTCGCTCGCACATATTTTTACTCATTCTCATCCATTTCATCGCGCAACCTATGTACGCTCAAATGCCAAATTGTGAGCGTAGTAGAGACACTGAAATCCGCGACGAGGATTTTAGCCAAGACGTTGTTTCGCCCTTGTACAAGTTTGAAGAGCTGAACATCCGCATACTTGCTTCAGAGATCGAACAATTCTCTGAAATATTTCCACATTTGCCACGCCATCAGGCGACAACTGCAATCTCGGTTCTTTTCGAAATCCCCCCAGTGATACAAGATGACACTGAATGGGTGGCTGTGTTCACATTTGATACTAATGTAGAAAACGAATTAGATAGAATACGCATATTGTCGTTTCAGGAATTGGATACCATGCTATGTTTTCTGAATGGTGATTCCGAGGCGGTTGCGATGGGCGAGTGGACTGACAGCTTGCACAAGCGTGGATTTTCTCTCCGCGTGGAGAAAGTTCAGGAAAAACTGGAGCCGAGTAAAAGACATCTCTACTTTCTAATTTTAGCATCGATGGAGTTCGATGCCAGCTCTTTTGAGCTCACACTGAGGCGTCTCGGGCGGTATGCGCATCTGGATGCTCACAAGCGGAAGGAAAGATCACCTCTTCCAGAACGCAGCACAACGACGTGCATAGATGATGATTTAAATGTGAGCTTGACAATACTAGATACTAACCAATGTGAAAATGGTCAAACTAATATAAACGCTAGTATTACCATACTTAACTGTTCTGATTATGTCGGCAATGATGTCGATCTAGAAATTTACGAAAATGACGTTTTTGCGAACGATCTAATGTGTTCCTGGCATTATACCGTCGGTGTGTGCGACAACCAGGACAGGTTCATCCGAAATGTCAGTTGCACAAGAGACATTAGTGAGTATGAATGGGTGAGCCCTGCTCAAGTGTATGCGTGGTCTAGTTTAGACAGAAACTGGCCGTGGACAAATCTAGAGTGCCAGACGGGCGATGTGGACATCTCGCTTGAGTTTATTCCAGGCACTCCTGGCGGAGCGGATGTGAGCGATGGTGATTTTTGCAATCGTGTGGAAATTGACTGGAACGCGGACTTCGATGCTGATTATTACGAAGTACGGCGTAATGGTTCCGTCATCGGCGAGCCGACAGCATCGTACTTTGAAGACCATGAGGCAGATCCGTTTGTCACTTACAATTACTGCATCAAGGCATGCAATGATTGCGGATGCAGTTCGTCCAGCGATTGCGACAGCGGATGGAGGCGCGGTTCGCCGGATAATCCGTCATCAGTTGACGCCAGCAATGATGAATGTGACGAAGTGTACATCGATTGGCCTTCTGTCAGTGGAGCCGAGTACTACCGAGTCGAACGTAATGGTAACCAGATCGGTGGCGACATTACCAATACGTACTTCAGCGATACGGCGGTCTCGCCAGGTCAGACCTATACTTACAAAGTCAAGTCGTGCAACTACCAATGTGGCTGTAGCTCAGGGCGCACAGACAGTGGCACGTCCTTGGAC
The DNA here is from genome assembly GCA_028282665.1 of Phycisphaerae bacterium. Taxonomy (GTDB): domain Bacteria; phylum Planctomycetota; class Phycisphaerae; order UBA1845; family UBA1845; genus JANQHN01. Next base: position 9,252 of record JANQHN010000357.1, read on the forward strand.
GAACCAGAACCTGCAAGCAACCCATCACCTGCTGATGAGTTGCTTAACGTCCCGACAAACATCGACCTCTCGTGGAACGCTGCAGCAAATACTACAGCCTACAAGGTGCATTTCGGCACGTCTAATCCGCCCATATATAAAACAACCGTTTCAAATAACTGGTGGGATCCCGGTTCGTTGAACTTAGGGACTGTTTACTATTGGCGGATTGATGCGGTAAACGACTGTGGCACAAGAACTGGCCCGACATGGGGATTCATTACGGCCGGTGCCTGTGGTGATGGTGCGTGCGATGACAACGAAAACTGCGACTCATGTCCACAGGATTGTGGAGAGTGCTGTGGTAATGGTTCCTGCGACTACGGTGAGTCCTGCAATTCCTGCTCCCAGGACTGCGGCGACTGCTGCGGAAACGGCAGTTGCGAGCCCCAGTACGGCGAGACTTGTGCATCGTGTGAAGAAGATTGTGGACCGTGCGAGTGTGACTACGATGGCGTATGCGAAGGCAACGAAAACTGTAACAACTGCGAAGATGATTGTGGAGAGTGCTGTGGTAATGGTTCCTGTGACGACGGCGATCCCTGCACCGATGATTTGTGCGTGGATGACGAATGCCAAAACCTACTCAACTACAGATGTGGGGACGGCGTCTGTGATCCTCAGTGCGAAAACTGTGCCTCTTGCCCAGAGGAATGTTGCGACCCACTCGCCAAGCCTCAAAACGTCCAAGCCACGGATGGCAGCAGTGCTTCTGCTGTCGAAGTCACATGGTCCGCAGTCGATGGCGCTACCGAGTATCGGGTGTATCGTTTCCCGAATGCAACTAACATTTCGTCGTGGTCTCGCAGAAGCAACTGGCAAAGCGGTCGCTCATGGTCCGACCCGGGGGCTACCCCTGGCCGGACTTATTGGTACCGCGTGAAAGCGAGAAATGTCTCTGGTGAGAGTGAATTCAGTGAACCCGACGAGGGACATCGGGCGAACGATCCTGACCTATGCGAGTCGGACACGGAGTGCGGCGTAGGTGAAGGGTGCAATGTAAGCGCGGGAACGTGCGGGGAGTTGCCTGGCGTGCCACAGAATGTACGGGCTTCGAACGGGGATCGTGTGTGGATCACTTGGGATAATGTGCCCAATGCCGACACGTACCGCGTCTACTCCTGCAGTAGCTCAACAAACACCAATTCCTGTACACCGCTTGGTACCACCTGGAACACTTCACGGTCCTACAATGACGAAAACGCTGATGGCTGTGCCTGGTACCGCGTGAGGTCCAGAAACGAATACGGGCTCGGTGACTACAGCGCTGCGGATGAGGGATGCCCTCCTCCCGGTACCTACCGACTTAGACTTGTAGAGGATTATCCGGAGCCGACCGGTCGCAAACCTCCAAGGGAGACAGAATATGGAGATGGTGCTATGGCGATAATCGCCGTGCCGACGCCGGATGACAACAAGTTTCATTTTGATAGTTGGGACGGAGATGATGTTCCAGCTGGCCACGACAAAGATAATCCGCTCAGGATCATAATGGATGGCGATAAGAGCATAACAGCGATTTTCCAGGAAGTGGATTGTGTCATCGATGCCGACTGTCCGGAAGACGGCGCGTTTTGCAACGGCAGGGAGGTTTGCGTCGCAGGGGAGTGCATGCACAGTGGATCGCCCTGTGCCACCAACGAATCGTGCAATGAGGATGAGGACTGCTGCTATGAGCCGGTCGTGCCCGGTATGTGCGGCGCGGGCACAGCCTGTTCACCGGATGCGCCAACTTGCGGCATAATTCTGCTGGGTCTTTTGGGCATGCGTTTTGTCCAATCGCACAAGCGATGTTGACGCCAAGGGGCCATTCGTGGCACGACAACTCCCGGAGGAAGGGCCGGCCACCAAGTGCCTCGGTCCTCCTTCGCTCTCGGCAATGATCAAACCATTGCTTGCCTCGTGAGTCGTTCTTTTTGTCAAGATTGCATCGATTGATGGCAGGGCGTTTCCCCGATGTCGCCCTGCGAGCGGATTACCATCTGCCGTCGAAGATGTCGTGCGGTGCGCTCGGGGTTGGTGGCGTCAAATGTGGTGTGGAACCGAAGGCATGTCATCGAGTTCAATGAAAACATGATGTTCACGATAAGCATGGGAATTATACAAGCAGTTTTGTGCTTTGCCGTCATGTATTCATCGGGCGTGGCATCGGCCTCGGAAATCCGTAAAGCGCAGTTATCTATCCGAGCAGGTGAGTCTGCTGATGCCGAAGCAGCCAAGTCAATTGCGAACCACGATTGGAATCTGGCCTTCGTGGGCGACGGCAAAGCATGGGACTTCACGCCTGGGACCTGTTTGTTAATCGTGCGGGTCGAGTCACCGGAAGGCGAAGCCGTGTTTCCACCCACCGAGTATCTTCATGGCGAGGCGGTACAGCTCGAAATCCCCGGTACTCCACCCGCTCACATGGTGTTTTCGCACTGGCAAGGAGAGGGCGTCCCGCCGGAGCAAGAGACCGATGATGTGCTGCACTTGGTCATGACGAGAGACTTGACCATCACCGCCGTGTTCCAGGGCGCCGCATGCGACGGGGATACCGATTGCTTGGACGATGGGTTGTTCTGCAACGGGGAAGAAGTTTGCGTCGAAGGCAGATGTGTCCACCGAGCTACAAGGTCTGATTT
>JANQHN010000022.1 GCA_028282665.1 Phycisphaerae bacterium
GGTCGGCCTCCCCATACGCCCAGTCGATCGAGCCGCCGCTTGCTACGTAGATTGTGGAGTGGATCGGGCCTTGTTCGTACAGCATGCCATGCACAGCAAAGATAAGCCGTTGCATTAATTGACCCAACGCATCAAACAATGACCGATCCGGCTCGGGAGGCGTGATTTCGTCGTAACCGTAAGGCCAGAGAATCAACTGAGAGAAACTGTGGTAATCTGCGTATGAGTTTACGTTTGGATGATTGAGGATGAAATCACGCAGTAATCGCGTTTCCGGTTCACTGAAAGGTTCGGGACCGCGATACGTCAGGCTATCCGGGTCGCCGCTGGATCCCGGTCCACCCCAGCCAACCGACCAGTTACGGTTCAGGTCCACGCCGAAACTGCCATCGCCATTGTTGCGGCGGTTTTTGCGCCAAAGTCGCTCCGTTTCCCAGCTATACACGTATCCATCAGGGTTCACGCACGGTGCGAGGTAGATGTTCAACCCATCGACGAGCTGTTGCACGTAAGGATCGAAGTCGTAGTTATCTATGAGATATTCCGCGAAATAAAGGATCATTGGCCCGGTGATCCACTCACGGGCATGGATCAGACTGTGGTAGAAAACTGCCGGTTTATCGGGATGGTCATTGCTCGAAATGTGCAGCATCCACACGTCGCGTCCTTCGAGCGATTGTCCAATGCTGACGACCTTACACAAATCGGGACGCAACGTTGCGAGGTTATTGATGAAAGCGATCTGTTCGTCGAGCGTCATGTATTCGTCCCAAGTTCCGCTGGCTGCGTTGCGCTGTATGTGCCTCAGTAACTCCGGGCCTATGTCGTCATCCCGAACAACATAGGAAAGTCCTGAAGTCTCCAGCGCTGTTTTGCGATCAGGCGCGACGCGCACGATGTACTTGCCGGGTCCAACTCCTTCGTCCCAGATGAGGTCGGTGCTGATACTGTCAGGACTCCAGATATCCTCAGTCACGGATTGCAAAGCGCTCCAATGGTCAGCTGATTGCACATCGACTTCGATGAGCATGTGTCCATGATATGTTGCGGGCTCAGCCAGGACTGTCGTGGAAAAAAACACGGCAATCATCCCAATTGGCGCAGCGAAGGTAAGGCGGCATGTCTTTGTTAGCATGGAAATCCTCCAGGTAGGCTTGGTGGTCGACTCCCCACAACCGCGGAATCCGGGGCTGATTTGCGGCACAGCATTCATTATAACCACGCAACCATCCCGAAACCAAAGCCTTTCGAGAAATATAGCCCCTAACGAGATATCCGGAGGTGTTTGGGAATGTAAATTGTTGTCGCGCATTTGGAGGAGATTCTCAGTCCACACTTCCGCATTGATTGTTCGGCTGCAAATCGCAAACCTTCATGGCATTATTGGACGACAAGGCGTAGGCGCCAAACAATCCCATGGTGACCCCGATTCCAGCTATAAGGCGCAACGTGCAACAGGCCGGTGCGGTGTGCCTTTGAGGAGGAAAAACGATGTCGGAAATGACACAGGGAGCGAGAATCGAACAGTTCAGGCGGATGGTAGAGGCTGATCCAGATAACGAACTTGGGCAATTCAGCTTGGGCAAAGCCTACCACGATGCCGGCCGGGTCGAGGAGGCTACCCATCCTCTACAACGCACCATTGAGCTTAACCCGCGACTTTCCAAAGCCTACGAACTTTTGGGCGATGCCTACCAACGAATAGGGCGTAAGGAAGAAGCCATCCGAGTGCTCCAGGAGGGTGTAAACATCGCTGGCGAGCAGGGCGATCGCATGCCCGCGCTTTCGATGATTAATTTGCTTACGGGGATGGGTGCCCATGTGCCCCAAAATGTCCTCGAAGTCGCACAGGAGGAATCACAATCGTCATCCGTGGCTTGTACAGCCGATACGGGCTTCGCATGTTCTCGCTGTGGTTCTCCATCTGGAAAGATGGAGAATTCACCTTTCAAGGGTGCTCAAGGCTCTCTAATCCAGGCAAAGACTTGCGAGCGCTGCTGGCGGGAGTGGATTCCGACGGGCACAAAGGTCATTAACGAACTGGGACTCGAACTTGCAGACCACCGAGCACAGCAAACCTACGATCAATACATGATCGAATTCCTAAACCTTCCACGAGAATAACCGCGTTTAACAAAGTGGACAGGGTTGTGATTTGTTGATCTTAAGACAAATGCATGTGATGTGCGCGATCGTTTGGCACCTGCGCTAGACAAGAATGCTCGGTTCTTTTTAAGCTATATAGCAGTTTCAATCCAAACGTGGCGTTCAAAGTCGACTTTCCGGCAGCACGAAACACGGTGTCAGACGCTACGCCTGGTTAGAGCATGCTCTCGCAGCATCATACCCATTGGCCGATAACATGCCTTGAGCCTGTATTGGTATGACCCTAACGACTTGTTTCACGATGCAAGGCTTATAGAACTCAAGCTGCGAAGCCGCTATACTTGGTACAGCCAAACAGCCCGCGCCGGTCGGGATTACCGGATGAAGTTGATCCGTTGACAGGTCTACACGAACATAAGGACGAAACGTTGCGTACGTCCGGTTAAAGATGGACCTTATTCAGCGCGCGAGGCGAAACACTTGGAAACCCCAAGCCTGCCAAACAATCCAGTCCCCGTGTTACCGGAACACGCGATTCAGATATCGCTGATCCTGAAGGGACCTTCCGGTCAGGAACAGACGGTGAACTGCCGCCGTATCGTGACGTTTCTCGGTTCCAAACCCGGTTGCAAGATCCAACTCAAACATCCTTACATCAGTGGCGTACACCTTGCCTTGGTCAACATGGGGCAAAAGGTCATCGCGGTGGATCTGGTGACACAAAATGGCATTATTCTTAACGGCTTGAAGATGCAGCACGAGGCGATTCGCGGCAACGACTTGTTTTTTATTGAGCCGTGGGAGGCTGAGGTCGTGCTCAAAGCGCCGCCGCGTGAGGCGATGCGCTCCGAACCGTCACTCGATCCCACGCCCGATGGACTCGCTCTGATCCATATTGCGACTGGTCGCGTGCTTCGACCGAAGCGCGAGGTTTGTATGATTGGTCGTCGCAGCGGGTGCGATATTTCGATCTCGGACGGGTGCATGTCGCGCGTGCATGCGCTTTTGTTCCTGTTCGAGAATCATCCGGTTATCTGCGATGTGCTCAGCGAAAACGGTCTGTTAGTCAACGATAAGCCCGCCGTCTACCGTAGACTTGACCATGACGATGTCGTCACGATCGGCGAATCGAAGTTTCGTGTGCATCTGTTGGGTATGCCAAACGTAGGGAGCGGATCGGGTAGCGGTACGAGCAAGCGGATTACCGGTTCAACGAGTACGACTATCAAGCTTAAGCCTGCCGCCAAAGACCTCATCGACATCGCCGAAACCGAACAATCCCAGCGCTGGCGCATCGCCGATAGCTTCGAGAAAGCCAAGCAGAAGGCATAACCGGATTGCCGCTTCGGCTACAAGTCCTTAATCTTAAGTCGCTACAGTCCTCTGCGAGCGCAAGCTTACTGGCATCGTATCGAAATAAGGATTAACCGTGAGCGCGGGGGTTCGATGAGCAGGGACGTGTCGTGTGAGGCAGAATTTGCCACCGGCAAGCGTTCGACAGTGTCTAGCTTTTTTCGGGTTTAAAAGGGGCCTTCACTGCGACGGTAAACGCTGTGGAGACTGCAGAAAATGGCCCCATCAGGATACGATCACCAGCAAACCTAACGCGGCCGGCGTTGTGATTGCTGCTTTCATTGACTAACGCGGGTAGTTTCACCCGTGCAGACCTGCGTCGAAGGCGAATTGGTGCTTCTTCCGAAGAAGGAAGGTCAGAGCGATCCAGCAGGTCGTGGCGTTTGCGTCTTTCTTCCCGGTGCGGTTGCGTGGATTTCGTTCTCCATGCGTTTCAGCAGTTTTGGAGCCAAACGCACGGCAGGAAGGGGCATGTAGATGCCGCTGTGCGGATCGCGGTTTCTATACGCACTTTGGGAGGCGGTATTGGTTTTCGCTCTTCTGTAATTTGGCTTGTATAGCAAATCCTACAAGATCAAAGGTCAAGGAGTATTGCCTGACGCGGCCTGTGTGACCAGGACTTGCTTCTTTGCGAAACGCTTGATGATCTCGATGAGTTTTTCGCGGTTGATGGGCTTCCTGACGTAGCCGTCGCAGCCTGCGCTCAGGCATTTCTCCCGATCGGATGACATGGCGTGGGCGGTGACGGCGATGATCGGACCGGTGTATTTCTGCTCGCGCAGTTTGGACGTGGCTGCATAACCGTCAAGCACCGGCATTTGCATGTCCATGAGTATTGCGTCAAATGCACGTCCATCGCTGAATGCAGCGAGGGCCGTGTCTAGAGCGAGTTGACCGTTCTCGACGACAGTGACCTCTGCTCCGGCTTTTTTGAGCATGTAGGTGATTAGTTTTTGATTGTCGGGACCATCCTCAGCCAAAAGCACGCGTTTTCCGGCAAGCATTACATTTTGATTTGAACGGGTCGAGGGTGAGTAGGGCGGTTGCCACTCGGCTGTCTGTCGGATCGGAAGCGTTACATGGAATGTCGTTCCCCGGCCATGCGCAGAACGAAAATCCACTCGACCTCGTAAGTATTGCGTGGATAGCAGTCTCGCACTGAATGTGCCCAGTCCACGCCCGACTCCTTCTTTCGTGGAGAAGGATCGTTTGAACACTTGCATTTGGACGTCATGTGGAATGACGGTTTCATTATGTACGGAGAACCGAACCTGATCGTTGTTTGCGCGTTTGCAAATGACTGTTACAAGTCCACCGGGGTAGCTGGCTTCCAGGGCGTTTTTAATGAGGTTGCCCAGGACGCGGCTTAGCAGAATGCGATCCGACTGGAACACAGCAACCTGGACAGGTGCAAACTCAATGGAACGTTCTCTGGCAACGGGATGGGTTTCGTAGGTCGCGCGGAGGTCATCAAAAAGGTCGCTAGTAAATACGGTTGACCACGAGACTGTCAATTCCCCGCGTTCAGCCGCCGACAGGTCACGCTGAGCCCCGATCTGTTCGATCAGTTGATGAGACATGGAGTGCAGTCGAGGTGGATGAACCTGCGGGTCGAACGTTCCTTCGTTCTCTAGCAACTCGGCCAGTCTGTGAATTCCTTCGGCCAAGTTCAGTGTGTCGTGGAAGAACAAACGTTCGAGCACTTGGTGACGCTTGATTGCGGCGATGTTGCGGGCCGTGACGATAGTCAGTTGTTCTCCGTCAATGTCAAACGGTGTGGCGACCACCTCCAGATCCCATGCGTCCGGATTGGGCACCGAGCCGGTGGACAGGCGGCATTCCGCCTTTGTTCGTGTTCCCGTTCTTTGGCATTCGAGAACAGCATTGACGGCGCCGCAAGCCTTACAGGCCTCCGCTGTTCCGCACCCCTCTGTCGACTCGACAGCGTGGACGCAGCCTAGCAATTCGCCCATTCTTTGCCCGACAACGCTCGCATAGTGCGCAGTTCCGAGTAATTCCAGCAAAGCCCTGTTGCAGGCGACGATTTGCCGCTCCTTGTTTAAGAGCGCGGCGATGTCCGGATAACCGTCAAGCAATGCCTGAACAACACGGTTACCCTGAAGAGACTGTGCAAGTGGCAGCAACTTCTCGTTAGAAATCCGCTCTGCGGGAGCGTGGAAGGTCTTTGGAGCGTCATTCATCTCCGCACAATTTTCTCTTATTTTGCCGGGCCTGGGGCGGTTTGTGCGCCCATTGAGAACCTAGTCTTTCGATTTCGGTAGAGCAGCTCCCCTGATCCGTTTATTGTATCGACGGTTTATTTGGAGATATTCACAACTGGAAACAAGCGATCGCATATAGGCTCGTCCCATAAAGCCGTGCCTTGTTGCTTGAAAAGTCGGCACGGTTTACCGGAAGTCTTGAGACTTGGGGTTGTTCCCGGTGGAAAGGATTGTTCGGCAACCGTTTAAGTAAAAGACGGGACGTTCGCGGATTTGTCGATCAACTCGACGTCGCGAACGTCCCAATTGCCTCGCACGTTTTTCTATCTGACCATCGACTGTCTGCTCTGGTTTGGGTTTGCCAACTCCTGAGCAAGGAGATGAAACTAGCTCATCAACAGGTACAACATCCCGAAAATGAGCGCAACTGCGGCGGTGCCTAAGCAGCATCCCGACAGAAATCGATACCAACTGAACGGATCATCGTTTGCCGGTTTCGTATACCCCGATGTCACGTAGCGACGAGGAATGATGACTTCCGCTGTCGGCGTATCGTCCACTTCATGCACGGCTTGAGTGGATTCAGCTTTGCCCACAAATGGTTCGACCGTATCAAAGGGCTTCCAGGCAGTGTCGGGAAGTGTTTCCTCCTTACGGCCTTCGTTCATGCTTGTCGTTTCGACGCGGTCCTTGGTAAACGGCAAGTCTAGTTGGGAAAAAGGTCTGCTGCCGAAGTCGGAGTCGTCCATGGAAATGCGGTTGAGTAGATCACTGCCATGATTGACCCGGATAAAATGCTCTCCACTGTTCAATTCCTCTGCGTGCTCAAACTCGTCAATGAGCTGATCTGCGACATCGCGCTCGAATCGATCCATTACGTGTGCTTTGCGTTCTTTCCCTGCCAGACCTCCTTTGCCTCGCACGTTCATGTTTCCTTCTCCCTTGAATTTGGAGGCGGGCGTTCTTCCAAAGACTCGACACCTCGCCAAAAAAGAGCTTGTGTAGTGCAGTTCGAACGAGTTGGCATCGTTTGAGCCGTACCGCACTACGGAACTTACCATGCGCGCAACGACCAACTGGTTGGAACACTTTCTGATCAATAGATATGTCGACGCCTTCAACGGATTTTAAGAAAAGAAAATCACAACCGACAAGTCGACCGATTGCGGTCACGTTTGTTGCCAGTATTGGTGAAGAGTTTCGTGTGATAATGGGGTGAATGGGGTAATTGGGCATCCTGCATTCCTGGCCGTTTTTTGAATCTCCATCATCATGCGCGCACAAAAAAGCACGGCCAATGTAACCGTGCTCATAGATTTAGTTTTTTCGCAAGTCAGGTTTTTAATACGACAGGCCGTTGCGGCGGATGTGGATCATCGGCTTTGTTCCAGGTTTGGCTGCGCCGGCAATCACTTTGGCTACGTAGATGTAATGATCGCCTACAGTGATCTTGTCGGTTACTTCACAACCCATGTGCGCAACGCACGTCGTGAGCAACGGACCAAACTCGCTTGAGTCCGTTTCAAAACTGGCAAAGGCATTTTCTTCCGGAGACACGCCTTTGCCAAAGTGTCGCAAGAGGTCGCTGGCAGAGTCGCTTAGAACGTTGAGGGCGAACAGTTTTGTCGCGTCGAGGATCTCAACGGCAGGTCGACCTTGTTTGATTGCTACGGTAACGGAGGGTGGTTCAAAGGCTGCTTGTTGAACCCAAGAGACGAGTACGCCGTTTGTCTTTTCGCCTTGCTGACAACTCAAGATACAACAACCACTGGCAATAGCGCCGATCGCCTCGCCTACCTTGCTCAGTTCTTTGTCCATGAAGCTCGTTCCTCAAAGAGTGATCTTGACCAATTGTTTTGGACGGTTTTTGTCAGTGCGTATGGAGAATGATAGAGAATGCACCAATTTCGGGCAACATGCCGTCCGGCGAAATGCAATGTGCATACCGCAATGAAACTCCATTTAGCGTCACAAGACTGGTTTTTGCCGAGGACTTGCGGTATGTTCGAGCAAGGAGTTTTAATCGTATGTCGTCATGTCGGCATACTCACTCCTAATCATGTTCGCGTGCAGCATGGATCAAAAGACCAGCTATCAGATGTGCGCTGTCGTAACGGCTTCCGGAAAGGCGTGCTTTCATGGTGTTCCCGCAGCCCACTTGTCAAATATCAGTCTTTCTGGAGAATCGTGCGGGGATTGTCGCAGACCTTTGCTCCGCTCTTACCGAGAAAAAGATCAACATCATCGGTATGACCGTATTGGACACCATAGACATTGGCACTTTGCGCTTGGTGGTGGACGATGTAAAGGGCGCAAAGAATGTGTTGAAAGAAGTCGGCGCCGCTTATGTCGAGGTGCCTGTGGTTACCGTGCGGATTCCCAATAGCCCCGGCGCGTTTGCACGCATTGCGCGCAAGTTCAGCGACGCAGGTATCAATATCGAATACATGTACGCGACGGCTTTGTCCGGCATGGAAGCGTCGCTTGGTGTTTTTCGCGTTTCCGATGCCCAGGCGGCGCTTGATATTGAAATCAGCAGTTGACAATCGCCTTTTCTCACATCTTTATCGCTTATCGAGCGAAACAGGCTCCTTCCTCGCTTGCGGTGATCGTCACGCCGTTTTGATGCAGTTTTCGCCCTTTGGGTCGGGCTGGCGGTCAACCGCAAGCCGCTCGCCGTTTTCTAGGTATTTTCGCTTATTTGGCGATGTTCGAATATCACGCTTTGAGCCGGTTATCATTGCCGTTTCGTCGGCAATGTGATTGAAGTGACATCTGTTTGTCACTTTGATTATTAGGGCAACGATTTCTCCGTGGGATTATTCAAATCAATGCCTATAGTGAGCACTCGCGACAGGTTCAGTGTAGACAGGGGGAGTATGATGCCCAGGAAGAAGAAAGTGAAAAAAACAGAAACTGGTCGAATGAACGGAAGGAGCGCACCGAAAACCGCTCGGAACACGTTGCTGTCGGATCTTGCTGAACATCAAAATGCATTGCAGGTTCAGTGTGAGGTGTTGGAGGAGACGCTTCGTTCGGTGGAGGCTGTTATTGAGACGATTTCGGGTTCACCCTACTCGGGTGGCCGTGGGGATATGCGACCTAGATTGACGGCGCGGTCCTCGCGGGTTTCCTCCGTACGTGGACCTCGCGAAGGTTCATTGGTGGATTACATTCGGAAAGTGTTGACGAAATCGAACAAGGCGTTGCGCCCGGTGGAGATTGCAAGACTGGTGGTTCAGGCCGGGTACCCGACTAAATCCGCGAATTTAACCGCGTCGGTAAACAATGCTTTACCGAAAGTACCGGGTGTTAAAAAGGCGTCCCGAGGTCATTACACGATGAAATAATGTCAACCAGCATTGAATTGAGCTGTTCGTCTCGTTCGTTAACACTTGAACACGTGATTTGATTTTGATGTTCGGCTAACCGGGCCTGCGATTTCAAGGTGCGTGTACAGTACGACTGGCCCGCAGTGGATTTTGTACGCATTACGGGGATGTACTGTTGGTTGAACGTGTTGTGTGGTACAATATGATCGGTTGGTATGACGAACTCTGCATGGAACGCGACGTTGTTTGAGCAAGTCCGATCGCATCGCCGGGGTCGCTCTCCCTTCCGTGGGCTACGTCAGCCCCTTTCACCGCCGGCCCTGAAAGTAAAAGGTGGGTCGATGTTCCATCGTTGAGGAGAAATGTACGATGGGCAAGAGGTTGTATGTTGGGAACTTGCGCTATTCTGTGACGAGTTCCGAGTTGGAAGAACTGCTCAGTCAGCATGGTTCTGTCGTTAGCGCTGAAGTCATCATGGACCGTGCCACAGGTCGGAGCAAAGGCTTCGGCTTCGTGGAGATGTCCAGCGATGCGGAGGCGGATGCGGCGATTGAGGCGCTCAACGGTCAGGACCATAACGGTCGTGCGTTGACCGTAAATGAAGCCCGCGCCCGCGAGAATCGCGGCGGTGGCGGGCACGGCGGCGGCGGTGGTCGACGAGGAGGCTACGGTGGCGGAGGCGGTGGCGGTCGCTACGATCGCTAGCGCCGTATACTCAACCAGATCGACAAGACAAGAAGAGGCCGCCAACTTCCCTGTTGGCGGCCTCTGGCGTTTGTGCGGGCAATATTTACTTATTGCAGTTTCAATCCAGTGACTGGAGCTTGTGCTAGTCGAGCTTCAGGTTCACCAGGATATTCGCGTAGTATGTGTTGTCCAGGTCTTCCACACCGGGGTTTGGGTCGGAGTCGTATTCATTTCGCATTCCCAGTTTAAGCTTCCACACATCACTGTCACCGAACGGGATCAGGAAGAACGTATCGAATTTCAGCAGGTATTCCGAGAGTTCTTCGAGGTCGGGTACGTATGTGAACGAATGGTTGAATTGGAAGTAAGGCGTGACGTCGACGCGGTAATCCAGGCCAAGGTCAGCGATAACTCTGTTGTCATCCGTACCGTCGTCAAAGCTTTCGTGCATGTAACCGATACCACCGCGGGTTTTGAGTTCGTGTTCGTCCTTTTTGATCCAATAGTATCCCGCACCGGTGGCGAACGTCGCACGGATGTCCAGATCTTCGAATTCGTCGTATTCGAGTTCCATGCGCGAGTACCAATACCACTTCGACGACAGATTCAATTCGTACGCAATACCGCCGACGACCTCGTTCGTGTCGCGGACGTTATCTGTCTCGGCATAATCTCCCCGACCGTAAAAGTGCAACAGATCTTTGACAGTTTTTCGCTTGAAGTTGATCGCACCGCGGGCTTCAAGCGAGTCCGTGTTTCCCTCTTTACGCGTGACGCCCGCCTCCATGCTCAGCGTCCATTTGGGTTTTTCCTTTATGACCTCGGGAGAGTCTTCGCCTTCAGGCCAAACGGCGACAATATTGGAGGTTTCGACATCGATTGATCCCAGGCCTGTCTCGGCCGTGTTTCGCTCGTCGGCCACGACCATCGTACCGAGCAACGTATCGCCGTCCGCAAACCGGATGTTGAAATTGGTGTCGAGTTGCACCTTGACGACCTTGGTTGCGTCAATGGAGATGTCCTTATCCGAAAAAGTGGTCGAGATCGTCCACTTACCGTCTTTCATGCCTTTGACCGTTCCGACTACCTGGCTGCCGTCATTGATGAACAAAATGTCCGCATGAACTATGTTGCCCGTTGCCGCCAAGCAGGCGAGCGTAATAGCGAATCCAATCCACCTTCGTTTCTGCATGAGATTACTCCTCGACCCTGACTGTCCGTGCCGGGCGATCGAACCATTGGGCGTGCGCCTTTCGGCACTTAACACCTCGAATGCACACCATAAGACTTTGGAAGTGAGATCGCCCTGACCACTTGTGATTCGGAACCTCGTCGGGCCTACCCCGCAAGATGAAGTTGCCAAGCCTGTCCGACGTCCGAAAAGGCACGATACACGCATGTACCAGCCTTGGGAAGTGCCCAAATTCGTTCTAGCGTTGTCTTAAGCTCCAACTATCGCAGGACCAGCCCCGGCAGTCAGCCTCTCGTCGTCACCAACGCAATGGCTCACTGGCCGTACGAGAGGCTCGGTCTTGCGAATCAGAGCCCAGTTGGTATCTTGTGGTTCTACGCGTTCGTAAGCGGACTGCGCGAGGAGAGGTGTCCGAGCGGCTGAAGGAGCCGGTTTCGAAAACCGGTGTGCGGTATTCTCCGTACCGCGGGTTCGAATCCCGCCCTCTCCGTTGAAGAGGTAGAGGAGGAGGGAACGCCGTGCTCGATTTGCGTCGGGCGCGGCGTTTTCGTCTCTTCTCGCAGTCGCGCTACTGAGATGGTCGCTGCTGCATTTCCATCAATTTTGGCACCGGGCGTGAGCTTGCCGATCTTAAAGCAGGTATCTAGAACTCGCACCAGGATTGTCCATACTCCTGGTAATCAATCAACGTTACCAAAGCGTTGCCGTCCACTTCGAATTGATACACGCGATGGCAGTCGCAACCATCGAAGCAATCCCAAAAACCGTCATCGATGTCGTAAGTGTAGATGTCGCCTGCCGCTTCCACTGTGATGAAATCATCGATCCCAATAAGCCAGTTCGGTTCTGCGTAAGCAATAGCATCCAATGCGGCATAGTCTTCCGCGACGACTAGTGCATTGATGTTGTCGCAAAATTCCAGCAGTCTGAAGAATGTGTGGTCCTCTTCGCTCTGTACAAGGTAGTAATCGTTGAGTGCATAATATTCATCGAGCGGCTGGCCCGATTGTAAGCCGACGAGCAACTGGTTCGTGGCATAATCGGGATCGTCGATCACGGTGACAAGTTGAGGGTATGCGATACGGATGGCGGCGAGGTCGGACTGGATTCGCTGATAAATGTCCAGTGGGGCTCGCCTGCTATTCGCTAGCGTCATTGCAAGCATCTCGGCTTCCCGATTTTCAAGGTGCGGGCCATAAGGCAAATATTGCGCTTGGAACAGCTTGAGGAATTTCGAGGCGTCGTCCAAGTCAACATCTGAATCCAGATCGAAGTCACACCTGCTAAGCGTGGTGGGATTGCATTCCGCAGGGTGTGGTAGCACTCCCGGTCCATCCATGCATGTGAAAAACGCTTCATAATCATCCAACGTAACCGACCCATCGCCGGTGACATCGCCATCGCCCACGCACTGTCCGAACGCGATCCAGGGGGTGAACATAAACAGACAAATCAAGATGGGAAAAACAGCCTGAGATCGTAATGGACTATTCATCGTATCGCTCCTTACTTCCAGGTTGATGTTGGCCGAACGAACGAGAGATTATCATTGGCCTTTGAGTCTTTAAACGTCCGAGTATACGCTAATAGCCGGTTCGAGTTTACCCGGAATCCTGTAAATAGTGCGTTTGAGTTTCTTGGCTGGCACTTTGCTGGGCGAGTTATCGCCACTATAACAAGGCGGCGAATGAACGTTCGGTGCTTTCATTTTTTGCGGCTTGTGAAGTTAAACTGTTGCCTGCCGGTCCGGCTGTGGCAAAGAAAGGCGGCAAAAATTATGGTTCCATATGAAGTAGTGAATTGTTTGCTTGATTCAAGATGTAGTGCCAAGAGTGTAACGAATTCGGCCGGTCCTCATTTTGAAGGGCTGGATTTTGTGGTGCGATTGAAAAACTCATACTCGGACGTACCAATTAAAAGGAGTTATTCGCAAACAGTGATTGCGAACGATCCCCTGCTTGGGCTAGAATAAGTGACATGGGGTGACACGATAAGGTGTATTCGTGATGCCATGGATTTTGCTCGTTTGGGGAAACGAAGTGAGATATTGTGCGGGCTGCCGAGGGCATGAGCTTGACAGTTCGCAGTCCGTCCGAATGAGCATTTCTTGAAGTTTCGCCAAACGGCTAAAGGAGTGTTTCGCATGGAGAATGTACGTTATACGAGGCGGGGATGGAATTCCCGTCTTCGCAGGAATTGGATGAAATGGACAGCGGTCCTGCTACTTCCGGCTGTCCTGACTTTCGCTAGCTGCGGGCTGACGAGTACGCAGCAAGGTACTCTCTTGATGGTCGGCGCGATTGCTTGGCAGTTGTTGGCTCCCGGGGGTGCCCCCCCTGCAGATAACGCCAATGACAATAGCCCGGGGCAAGAAGTGCCTGACAATACAAATGACAATGCTCCGGGCCAGGGCGTGCCTGACGACGTCTTTTTTGTCGCCTGTTGGGATTTGAACGGAGACGGCGAAGCGGACGCTGAAGAAGACGTTAACGCTGACGGTGTATGGAATGCCCTTGATTGTCAAGGTCCTGCCGGTCCGGAAGGACCTGAAGGTCCGCAGGGGCTGCCGGGACAAGACGGTACGGACGGTACAGATGGTACGGATGGTGCACAAGGCCCGCAGGGACCTGAGGGGCCGGAAGGTCCTCAGGGTGAACCTGGTTCATCGGGGCAGGCAGGCGCACCGGGGCCAGCAGGTCCTACGCTCTTTACAACCTTCATCGACCAGTTCTATACCGCGAGCATTTTTGGAACGCCCGAGTTGGTGGCGGCACCTGCACTTGGTGCTTGCGATCTGGCGGTTGGTGAAGAAGTGACGGCATTTAAGGTGCCAATCAACGAGCGATACAGCGAAGGTCCGATCGTGATGAGGCTTTACTTCTATCGCTACGGCGGAGAACAGCAAGGCTGTTTTGTTTTACGGCTGGATGCGTACCGGACTAACCATGCAACACCCGTGACGGAATACGGCGGAACCCGTTACATTCGCATGCAGAATCCGGCCGGAGCGGATGAGTATGGCGTTTTGGTGGTCGTGGATCTACCGTTGAACACTGGTGCTGTCGAAACCGGTTGCGCTTTATCCAGTGGACTCTGCTTTGAGGATGACCTTAAGCCGAAGGATTTGCTTGCGTTCGAGCTTAATGGGATGGGCAGTGAGTACCAAGACGGCGGCTGTTACGTGCTCGTAGGAGCAGAATTTATCGAGTTTGAGCGAGCAGGAAATACGGCAGTGCTCAACGCTGACATTGGTCTTGCGCCCGAGGATATTTGTCCGCAATGCTTTACCGATGCCGAGTGCAACGACGAGCAGTTCTGCAACGGCGAGGAGTTTTGCAATAACGGCCTGTGTGACATCGGTCTCGCTCCTTGTGGTGACGATGCGGTTTGTGACGAGGATGACGACGAGTGCATCGTGCCCGAGTGTTTTACTTCCGAGGATTGCGACGACGGGTTGTTCTGCAATGGGGCGGAGGTATGCCTTAATTACGTGTGCATTCCTGGCGGACCGCCTTGCCCGACCGGTTTAATCTGCGATGAGGTGAACGACATCTGTATCACAGGCGGATGTTTGGACGATGAGGATTGTGACGACGGCGAATTCTGCAACGGCGAGGAAGTCTGCGTGGATTACAACTGTTTCGCAGGCGAGCCTCCTTGTCAGGAAGATCAGATTTGCATCGAGGATGATGAAGCTTGTGTTGATGTCGAGTGTCAAGTTGATGAGGATTGTGACGACGAACAGTTCTGTACGGGTATTGAAACGTGCGTTGAGGGTTTCTGTCTGGGAGGATTTGCCCCCTGCATTGAAAGCCTCTGTGACGAACAGTTAGATATGTGCGTTGAGTGCCTCAACAACTTGGATTGCCCGGAAGGTGGGATCTGTTTCCAGGGCGAATGCATTATCGAGGTGATCCCCGAGCCGTAAACGGTGTAAGAGAGTCAATCTGACGGCGTTTGACCGTTTGCATGGTTGGTCATGCGGCGGGCGCGCAGTTCTGACAGCTAATGGACCCCGGTCGCAGCAGGTGCGCCGGGGTCCGTTTCATATCACTCCAAACGAGTAGCAAACCGCAGTGCGTTACTGAAATTTCATCTTTGTCATCGCGCCGGCTCGAGACGGCGCACTCTTGAATTTGCGGCGCGCGGTAAACTACGGCAAGTAGGCTTTTCGCGCAATCCCAAGCATGCGTTCATGCGGCAACGGGCGAAGAGGGCGTTGTGCCGATTCACGCAAAGCTTGAGAGTAACGCTCGTCCTGTTAAGGTAGCTGGAGGAAGGAGCCCCATGTTACAAGACGACGGACACTATATTATGCTCATCAGTATTCACGGGTTGATCCGTGGATACGACTTGGAGTTAGGGCGCGATGCTGACACGGGCGGACAGACTAAGTATGTCGTTGAACTAGCCCGAGCACTTATCGAACAGCCGGACGTTTCGCAGGTAGATCTCGTTACGCGCATGGTGATTGATCCGCGGGTGGATGCGAGTTATGCGGAACCTTTCGAGGAACTCGTGCCTGGCGCGAACATTGTTCGTCTCCAGTGTGGCCCGAGGCGCTACCTGCGGAAAGAGAGCCTTTGGCCTTACTTGGACGGTTTCGTCGACAATACCCTTCTTTATCTACGCACGACGGGCGTGATGCCCGACCTGATTCACGGTCATTATGCTGACGCGGGGTACGTTGCGGCTGAGCTTTCCGGTTTGCTCGATACGCCGATGGCGTTTACAGGCCATTCGCTCGGTCGTGAGAAAAAACGCAGACTAATGGATCAAGGTAGCAAACCTGAGTCAATCGAAAAGCGCTACCGCGTCACTCGTCGCATCGAAGCGGAAGAAACCGCGTTGGAAAGTGCTTCGTTCGTTGTTGCGAGTACCAAACAGGAAACCGAGAAACAGTACGCAAGCTATGATCATTATCAACCAAATCGGATGGTTGTGATCCCACCGGGTACCGACTTGAGTCGGTTCGAGCCTCCCCGCAAAGGCTCGAAGATACCGCCCGTCTACGATGAAATCAGTCGCTTTTTGCGCGATCCTAAAAAACCGATGATCCTTGCGCTTTCCAGGCCCGATCATCGCAAAAACATTCCTGCACTGGTGAAAGCGTTTGGTGAAAACGAGGAGCTACGCGACCGGGCGAATCTCGTCTTGGTGATGGGTGTGCGCGATGACATAGTCGCGATGGACAAGGGTACAAA
>JANQHN010000031.1 GCA_028282665.1 Phycisphaerae bacterium
GAATACGGACTCGGAAGCACTTCTTCACAGTGGATGCGCATTGGCTGCGGAAACTTGGAGCTACTTCAAAAAAAGGCTCTCCTGGAACGACGAGACGATTGACCGCGTCTTCACGCATCAGGTCGGCGTCGCTCACCGCGCGCGGATGTTTGAGGCAATTAAGTACGAACCGAAGCGCGAATTCACAACGTTCGAATTTCTGGGCAACGTGGGTTCGGTGTCGCTGCCGCTGACTACGGCAATGGGCTTGGAGAAGGATCCTCCCACCGTGACCGAACACATCGCAATGCTGGGTATTGGTAGTGGTTTAAGTTGTGTCATGCTCGGGGTAAAGTGGTGATTGATCTCCATACGCTTAAACGGCTTTTCCCGTTCGAGGCCCATTATTTCGATACCGGCGGACCGCGCATGCACTACCTTGACGAGGGGGTTGGCGAACCGGTCGTTATGCTTCATGGCAATCCGACCTGGTCGTTCTTCTTTCGGCACCTGGTAAGTGGCGTGAAAGACCAGGCCCGCGTCATCGTGCCCGATCACATCGGGTGTGGCTTATCCGAGAAACCGCAAAATTATCCGTACACGCTCCAGATGCACATCGACAACCTGAAAAAACTTCTGGATCATCTGGAAGTCGATCGGGTTACGTTGGTGCTCCATGACTGGGGCACAGCTATCGGCATGGGTTGGGCGGTGCATCACGTAGATCGCGTGAAACGTCTCGTTGTCCTTAACGGCGCTGCATTTTTGGGTCTCGACGCCCCCGCGCGAATTCGCTTTTGCATCGCGCCGGGTATTGGTGAATTCCTGCTGCGTACGATGAACGCATTCGCGTGGGCTGCGACGCACATGGCGGTGGTGAAACACGACCGCATGACGGAAGAAGTCAAAGGTGCTTACCTGCTGCCGTATGGCAACTACGAAAATCGCGTTGCCATACTCGGCTTCGTCCGCGACATTCCACGCGACGAGAGTATCCCAAGCCACGCAGTACTCAAAGAGATCGACAAGAAGCTATCCGCACTGCGCGACAAGCCTATATTGATCTGTTGGGGAATGCGGGATTTCTGCTTCACGCGTTCGTTTTTGCAGGAATGGTGGGAGCGATTCCCCCGTGCGGAAGTGCACTGTTTTGAAGACGCCGGGCACTATGTATTGGAAGATGCCCATGAGAAGATCACTCCCCTCGTCCGAGAATTCCTGACAAACAAGTAGCACGCAGACAAGGTACATCGCGGTTTCAGGTTAATCATCGAACAAGGACGAGTCGGAAGTCGACTCGTTCCGAGTTGAGAGATCGCGCTTTCCACCGAACTTTGCACCCTTCACCCGCACACCGTTGATGCGACGCGTCCCCTCTGACGTCTTTGGCGCCGACACCAGCGGGTTTTCAGGTCCGTTCAACGGATCGCCCGGTTCAATGGCCTTGAGCCGCAGCCGGCCTGCTTTGACGTAATCTTCCGACAATTCGTAGCCCAGGTACTTCCGCTTCAACTTCTTCGCCACCGCAAGCGTTGTCGCACTCCCCGAGAATGGATCCAACACATGCTCGCCTTCGTTCGAGCACGCCCGGATGATTCTCCCCAACAACTGCTCCGGCATCTGGCAGCCGTGAAAACCCTGTCGTTCCTTGAATGTACCGCACACACGCGAGAAGTACCACGTGTCGCTATCCGCCTCGAAACCCTCCGGCAGATCCTGAGGCCTAAGTATCCACGAATCTTTAGGCGTGGGCTTAATGATCCACGTATCGTCCGGCACGCGTCCTTTCGGATTCGCCCGCTTGTCACCGTACACAAGCTGCCGTGCCGACGGCACGCGAATCGCCTCGTCATTGAAAGTCCACCTGTCCGGATCTTTCACGAAGTGAAACAGGTGGGCGTGCGAACGAGTGAATTTCGCCTTGCAGTGCACGCCGAATGTGTAATACCAAACCACCCAACTACGACAAGTAAAACCGAGTTCGCGCGTCGCAAGCACCTTTAGTTCAGCCGCGTATTCATCGCCAATAGCAAGCCAGAACGTACCATCCGCCTTCAGAACACGCCTTACCTCGCTTATCCACTGCTTCGACCAGTCGAGGTAATCGTCGCACTCGCGCTTGTCGTCGTACCTGTCGTATTTGTACCCGATGTTGAATGGCGGATCGGCGAAGACCAAGTCCACTTTGCCCGCCTTGAGGCGTTTCATTTCTTCAATGCAGTCGCCGTTTATCATTTCGCCCACTGGCGGATTGATGCCTTTGGCCCGCTTCGTCTTCTTTTCTTCAACCGCGCCTGCCACGATAAAGCGACCTCCTGGATTTTTTTGACAACGATTTCACACATAGTATGCAAATCGCCACCATCGCGCAAGTCGAAACGCAACGAAACCCCTTGGGATTTTGCATGCTCCACAGCGCAGGCAGTGAACTGACGCATGAATTCCGCACAGTCCATTCACACTCCACGCCTGCTGTTTGAATGTTGATTACTTAATCAGTGCGGCGCGTGCGAAATTGAATCGATCTTGTAAGTCTCCGTTACGACCGAAGTCTACGATAAGTTCGAGCCGTTTCGCGTCTGTGATATTTAGACGGATTTCTTTAATCACGTCTTGAAGAGTAAGACCGCAACGTTCGTAGAGAAGCTTATCATCGGCGATGACCTTCACGTCGACATTCGCCCAGGGCCCCGCCTGGTCGTCAAGGCCGATGACGCTCGTAAACTCCGTATAACGACCGTCAAGGACGTAAACGATCCGCGACTTGCTGTGCAGACCAAGACCTTTCTTGAATACGAAACCATCAACCGACATCAATTCGCCCAAGACGTTCGTGTCGTTGCGAGCAGGCCAAGAAAGGCTCAGCATCGGCGTGTGCGTGTAAGAAACCGGTGTCTTGTCGGAAAGCCACTCCCAACGCCCTCCTGCCACGTCAATCGCGGCGATAGTCTCCGGGTCAATTTCGACCTGTTTTTTGTATTCCAGGTCTGCCCCAGCCTCGCCATTTGCAAAAACGAATCCGGTCGCGGTCGCACGACCACCACGAATGAAATGCAGCACCGCGCGCAGCCCGCTCTGCTTGGGCTCCGGCGTGTTCGACAATCGAATTGCGGCGATGCGCGAAATTTCGATACGCTGAACCGAGTTTCCCCGCTCCAGTTCGAGCGTCGCCTCGGAAACACTCACAAGAAAGCCACCCACCACATCCCCATTGGCAAGCAGCACCTTATCTTCCAAAAGTTTATCACGCCGCAGAAATTCGTTCAGTTTGTCTCCATGCTTACCCGGCAATTCTATGGAAACAATACGCTCAAGCGGAATACTCAATAATCCGAGCACCGATGTGTACACACTTACATAATCCGGCTCGCCGTCCCGAAGCACTCCAATGATCAAGTCCCCGTTCGTCAATGAGACGCGCACGCGATTCGCCCACGGCTCAAACACCGGGCCTACGCTTTCGATGCGCACAACGTCCGCTGCCGGTCTGCGCACTTGTTCGCCGTTTGCTTTTGTCAGCACGAGTCCGCTGTCAAGGCTGAAACTTTCCAGCCTCCCGAGCTCTCCGGAAGAGGAAACCGTATCGACTTTCACCGGACTTGGAGATATCCCCAAAAGTTCATCAGCAAAGCTAATCGACACGGAGCACAACAGCACGATTGGCAGCCCGATGCCAACGAGAACCGCTCGATCGTTGTTCACCCGTTCGTTCACTCAGACTCTCCAATGGCGTGATTATTTCTGAAATATCGGCAATAAGCGGTTAGGCATTTGGAGCACGATCAGCGCCATGGCAGTTCCGTACTCATCGCCCGCTTGTCCTCGCCAGGAACCGTCCGGCGATTGCATTTGCAGCAGTTCGGCTCGTACCGCCGGGAACCATTTCCCCCAGTAATCATTACCTGCAAGGTACATTGCCTGCGACGCGTAATAGTGACCGTAGTAATAGTGGGCAACGTCGATCTCCGTCGGCGGCTTGTAACGTGATACGTAACGAAGCCCGCGTTCGATCTCCTCACCCTCGTAAATACCCGCGTATTGCAGGGTCGCAACACCCGCCGCGGACCGCGCAAAGGCGGACCCACCCGAAGTTAGCATGTAGCGAAATCCACCGTCCGGATTCTGCGATTGCCGCACGTACTCGACAGCAGCATCGACCACTGCTTTATCCACGTAGATACCCGCGTTGCGGGCTGCGCGAAGTGCCATAATTTGACACACCGTCACAGAAATGTCCGCGTCGTTACGCACCGGTTGATAACGCCACCCGCCTTCATCATTCTGCGTGGTAACGATGAGTCGTACCGCTTTCCGCAGCGTTTCACGAATGCGCGGATCGCTGGTCATACCGTACACCTCAGCCAGAAACAGCGTCGCAAAACCGTGTCCGTACATTGGTCCGTGCGAAGTCTCCGCCGCAAGCAGTCCACTTTCGCTGCTGTGCGAGAGAACAAAATCCACGCAGCCTTGAACCACATGCCCGTATTTGCCCCGCCCCGGCGATTGC
Source organism: Phycisphaerae bacterium (assembly GCA_028282665.1). Taxonomy (GTDB): domain Bacteria; phylum Planctomycetota; class Phycisphaerae; order UBA1845; family UBA1845; genus JANQHN01. The sequence continues at coordinate 4,487 of JANQHN010000031.1, forward strand.
CCATCGGATAGAAACGCAAGCCCCACAAGCCCTGTAATGCCCACGTGCGGACCGTAATGCGAAAATTGCCCGTACGACCCGTCTTTTGCCTGATTGCGAGCGAGCCAAGCGAGTCCGCTTTCGACCGCCAAACGCTGATCGGTGATGATTTCGCCTTCCAACGGACTCGCCGTCCGACGTTCTTCGGCCGCCTTCGAAGAAGACGCCAGTATCGCTAGCAACATAAGCAAAAACACCGCTGCCACACGCAAAGTTGAAACTCGACCGCACGCGAATCCACGATGTCCCATCTCGGCGATATTCGTAATGCTGCAACTTGTAAAGCGTTTCATCTTTTGATGCCGTTGCCTTCCTCGGCTTCCTGCAACGCACGATAGTAACGCTCGATCAGCTCGCGGAATCGTTCGAGGTACTCCTCTGCCCGGCCCTGAATGACCGCATCACGCTCACGCTGTGGAAGATGACCCCACGCACGCCTTGCGTCGTAAGACGATCCATCCGAAATCGCACCTTTTTCTACTCCTTCGCCGCCACGCTTCGTTTCGCCGGAAGCGGCGCCGGTCTTTTCTTCACCTTGCTTGGCGGGCTTTTGTTCGTTTTTTTTGTCCTCGCCCTGGTTGCTCTTACGCCTGTCACTGACTGCCGGCTGACTCTCACTGTTTTTCGACTTGCGACGATTCGCCGCCGCTGCCTTGATCGCATCTCCCACGCGTTCGAGAATTTGTTGCTGCAACGCCTGCGTCTTATCGCCCGCCTCAAACTCGACACCAAGTTTGTAAGACGCTTCGTTCATAAGCCGCAATATCTCCGCCATGATGTCTTCATCGGATTGCGCGATCGCCTTACGCGTCAAGCGATCCGAAAGCTTATCTTCCTCCGCTTCAGGCTTCTCCTGCGTACCCTCAGCTTTCGCGACGGACTTATCCTTGACCGACCGGCCGGCTTCTTGAGCCTGCGCAATCTGCAAGCAAAATGCCACGCATAAACCGAGCAATAATCCCATCACCCATAATCGCGAATTCAACCGATTCTCAGTTCGCCTCATCAAGGCCTACCTCGCGCTTTCTCAGTCAGTTTGTCCGTTAACGCCCGAACCTGTTCCTGATCCTCGCCAAGAATGCGCATCTTTCGCAAATGCCCTTCACTGGGTTCGGTCAGATCGATCGACTCATGCAACGACCGCGTGCGCTCGTTAATATCCGTCTGCAACGACTTGATCACGAGCAGCTCCGCAAGCGTGGGGATGGGCTTTTCCCGACTTACCCGGCCACCTTGACCGCCCGCACCACCCCCACCGCTCTCCGCGAACTCTTCGTTTATCGGCAACGACTGAGTCTCGCGCAAGGCGAACAAAAGACGCTCCAACTCATTCACGATGCGATCAGACGTTTCAACCAATTCTTCATCCACTTTCCGCGAAGAAAGCCAGCCCACTATCGTCTCCATCCAACCGTCCACCCGCAACAATGCCCACTGGTACACCACCGCGTCACTCAACTGGTCGGCCAGCGCCGCGCCGTTTTGCCTCAACTCATCTTGCGCCCGCGCAATTCGATTCGCCTGCCGCGCTTCGCTTCGTGAGACGCGCCCCTTTTCACTCACCCCGGTTTCGAGCGCCTTCATCTCGGACGTTAATTTCTTCTGAGCATCCAGCAATGCCATCAATTCCACATGCACACGCGCCAACGAACGGCGCATCGCCTCCTCCGAAGCCCGCTTCGTCATCTCCTCATACAAACGAATCGCTTCGGATAAGTACTCAATCGCTTCATCCTGAGCAGGTAACGCCGCCTCGCCGTGACCATCCTGGACCGTACCGTGCGCAACACGCATCGGCTCGACCGCATCTGCGACCTTCGCCGCCGGCTCCGCCGACTGCACGTCCTGGAGCAGTTCACCCGCTAGAAACCGCGTATTCAACCCCAGTCGTCGCTGTGCCTCGGCCACGGACTTGTATTCCGCCACCGCTGCACCCTGCTTCTCCAACTCGTCAGTAGATGCCCGTAGTCCTCGTTGCTCCTCCAAAATGCGCGCGACGCGGTCACGGGCTTCACTGATTCGTTTGCGCAACAGTTCGAGTTCGCGATCCTGCCGCCCACGCAGCGCCTCGGCCATCGCCCGCAACGTATCCTCGACCGTTTTCTGATCCATGCCCGCAGCGGCGGTACGGTTTTGTTCCAACGCTTTGAGCGAAGCCGCCAAACGTTTATGAACATCGCCCCCCCGCGCTTCATTCAGCGCATCTTTCATGGCCTCAGCGCCAGCCGGGTTGGTATCTTCACGCTCATTGGTTAGCTGACTTAGCCGTTCAATCAGTTGCTCGACTTCCTGCCCTAATTGCTCTTGTTTACGACGAACCCGCGTTAGCTCCGCTGCTTGAGCGGGCGTCAACTCCTCCACCGTCTTCCCCAGCGTCACTTTACCCAGGTCAGCGGTGCTGTTGCGCAGATCACGCTGACGATCCATCAGATCCGTCGTGCGCGTGATCATGGCGCTGAAATCACCCCACTGCGCCATATCCTCCACAATACGGCGCAAAGCCTCTACAGCCAGTGATTCATGATCCATAGCTTCCGTCAGGTGTGCGTCACGCAGGGTATCGTTTCGCCGTTTTCTCAGGCCTTCTTCCAATGAACCTGCCGCCCTCGACATAGCGCCCGAGGCAATATCCTTCAAAGAACCAACCAATTCTTTCACACGACCTGCAATATGATCTTCCGTCCGACCGCCTGATGACATCCTATCCGTCAATACCGATGCCCGATTTGCGACCTCCGACAGTCGTTTGATCAATCGCGCTTGTTTGCCCACCATTGAAGTTAACGCCTCGGACTTCGCCACGGCGCTTTCCTCGCTCCACGACTGAGTAACTAGTGCGTCAGTCATATCCAGCAACTCAGTCTGATCCAAAAGTACTTGCCGAATCCGCTGCCTGAGCAAAACTAATTCGTCCCGCAACTTATTTTGAAATTCGACCTCGCTGATGATTCGAATGCGCATTTCCGGCGATTGAGATACCTGGCTATACGCAGTGGTAGACGTGAGGTTGTCCTCCGCTTCCACCTGATACACCAGCAAATCGCCCGGTTCGACATCCATACCGGATAGATCAAGCTCGTACGTGGATTCGGCAATCACCTGATCGGATGCATCGCTTTGGGGAAACTCGATGGTTAACGCAACCGGCTCGCGAACGGAACCTCGCGCTTCACGTATCAATAAAGATAAGCGCTTAATACCATAGTCGTCCCGTGCGATGGCACGCAGAGGGAATTTATGCCCCGGTGTAGCCTCAACCGTCGCTCGTGGATCAACAACTGCCACGGTGGGCGGTTGATCGGGTACCCCACTGATGCGATAGACAAACGATCCACGATTCTCAAAGCCGTAATCGTCTATTAGCTTGATTTCAAAGGCCTGATCACCATCCACCCGCCAAGAGGCTTCCAGTTGCCGCGACGGGGCTTCGCCAACCAGTTCGTAGGGCACCATGAGCGAATCGTTGACAATCACCCCCACTACACCCGAAGCGGTGGAAGGATCGATTGGTTTGTTGAGATTCAATTCGAGGTGAATACGCCCACCAATTGGCGCGGAAAAGCGTTCCTCCCCCAGGTCGCGGATCACGGGCTTTTGCTGCTCGGAGTAATCGGGTGGATAGATGTAGGCGATGCCAGAGATCACTTCAGGCCTGGGAACCGGCGTGACGCGAAACGCACGCTTTTTCGTCCGGTTGTCGCCCGCTTCAAACCAATAGGTAAGCGGCACAGTGACGGAATCCAACGTCGCAACGAACACACCCTCCTCATCACGACTCATCGCCATCGTCGTACGACCGCCCCGTTCATCCTCGAAGTGAACCAAACCGCGAAGCTCGTCATTCAATCCGCGCGTGACACACATGCGCACGGTGGCCGGCTCACCCAAAGGGAGAACAAGGTCTCGCGTAACCGGAGTGAGACCCACACGCCTAGGCCATTCCAGAATACTGAAAGGTGCGGTGTACCGAGCAACACCCGTCCGCACCCACCCAGGTACACTGATGGAAACTGATCCCGCGATCACAATTGTCAGCACAAAGGCAGCAGCAACACGCAACAACGGTTTGACGGTAAGCACCTTGTTCACATCGATGTGTGCCACCTGTTCGCCGGTATCGGTGATCACTTGACGAATTAACGCCGAAGATTCCGCTGGGGGGTTCTGAACAAAGTTCACAGTGCTCGTAAGACAATCTTCAAGCCCCGCGAAATGAGCTTCGAGTCGTTTTGCAATCTGTTCGAGAGATGCGTACTGTGATGCGGGCCCGATGATCCATTTATTCACAGCCCAAATAAGTACGCCCAACCCAATCACCACACCAACAATACGCGGCAACGAGGGAAGCCAAAGTAGGTAATCCAGTGCGATTAAGATCAACGCCCCCGCTACGGCGAACGTCCCCACTACGCATCCGCCATACGCCACAATTCGTACTTTGGCGATGCGCTGGATGCGTTCCAACCTGCTGATCACGAGTGGGGCTGCCATACTCTCCGTCCCTAAAGTGAAAACTGAATATCGCTGCAGTTCGCTAGAACCATCATGAATTATCGAACCTTCCGCGCACAAAAGCCACCAATTCGGCGCACACTAACACAGGTTTCAACATCAGTCCCTAAGATCGGATTGATGTGGGGTTGCGGTGTACCCGTGCCGCGATCATTTGCCTATTTAGAGATAATTTCCAATTTCAGCCGCACTTGCCTATTCCTCGAAAAACCACCACGCAACGCAGGAAGGCTTCACTCCAGAAAAACTCTCACCGTCCTATAAGATCCGAATAAAACGCCCTGTATTGCCGTCAGCAGGAGCATTCTGCCCGTTCGCCAAAAGAAAGCTATAATAATGTCATTAAAGTATACAATGGGCTATTTCAGCCCTGGCAAAGTGGGTCAGCAGCAAGTTTCCGGAGGAGAAAAATGAAGCAAGCAATCACGACCTGTCTACTGTTGTTTGGATTTCTAGCGCCCTTTGCGGGCGCTGATCTAGTTGAGCCGGGCATTTACACCCTAGCTAATCATCCCAGCGGTAATGCCGCCGATCCACATTATGGTTTCCGCTTGGATGAGCTGATTGATGTCACCAGTTCACACGACATATTTACGTTCGATTTCGATCACGTTCGTTCCAACATGCGGATGAACGTGGTCGACACGGGCTCCGGGTTGTACGAAATTCGCATCTTTGGCGAGGCGTTTGGCGGACTGGACATCGGTCAGATTCATGATCCGAATCACTCGGGCGTTTGGACAATCGATTTCACCTACAAATTGGCAACGCTGCTTCCCAGCACCGGACGCGAAGTAACGGCTGGTTCACGTATTCAGGACCGCGGTAATGGACCCGAGTTGTTCCGTAACGAAGGTTCGATTCGCCAGATCGAGGATTTCAACGGAAATGCGCTCACCAGCCCACCATCGATTGGCCTGTGGGACGAAGCGGGTAGCAACTCGTACACTTTCCGCCTGGATCACAACCACCGCGGCCACGCCGGTTTGTCCGGTTGGGGTTGGGTCAACCACACAGTACCTGACAACCATGTGTATGCTAGTGACTGGCTATTCACGGCGAATCCCATTCCGGCACCCGGTGCCGCGCTCCTGGGGCTGATGGGTATGTTCGTCATCGACCGTTTCCGTCGTCGAAAAACCGCCTGAGAAAGCGATCGACGTTGACCTAGAGGCGGCCGACGACTTCAACTTCAACGACAAACCCAGGCCCTCCATCGCACCCGCCGTGATGGAGGGCCTTTGAAATCATGCGCGGTTCATTCATGAGTTGTCGATGCCCGAACATCCCCCTATAGTTCCTCACACGGAATCGAAACGGAACCGGCTGCAGCAATTAAGCCCACCCAGCGAGGACACGCCGCATGAGTGAAACGCAACTGGACATTATTTTCACCGCACCCCACCCGGACGACATCGAAATCGGCATGGGTGGGACTGTAGCCAAATTGGTTAAATTGGGATACCGAGTCGGGTTGATTCACATGACTGATGGCGAACCCACACCGCGAGGTGAAGTCAAAACCCGTATGAAGGAAATGAAGCAGGCTGCGGAGGTGCTGGGCGTACAGGTCTGCGAAATGCTCGATCTTCCCAACCGCACCCTAATGGATGGCCCCGAGCCCCGTTACGCCGTCGCAACGACGTTACGCAAATACAAACCTCGGGTAATGGTAACAATGGCTGGACGCACGCCTGCCGCAAGCCCCGATCATTACCAAGGGCAACTCATCGCCGAGGCTTCCCGTTTTTATTCTCAACTGACGAAATGGGACGATCGATTTGATGGCACGGAACCTTTCAGATTAGACCACTTGGTCTATCGACCGGTGCCTTTCAGTGCGGAAATCACTCATTTCCACTCGCGATTCGTTGTCGACATTTCCGACACGATCGAGCAAAAGATTGAAGCGATCAAGTGCTACAAGTCGCAGTTTGACGAGCGGCGATTCGCGAATGTGGAGCACTACGTTCGGGCGGTCGCGGGCACGGAGGGCGCGTTTGGCGGCGTGCGGCATGGTGAGGTATACGCTCTACCCAGACCCGTCGTCACCGAGGACATGGTTTCGCTCCTTGGAAATTGGAAAATTCCCCCGCCCTGGTTGAGCAAACGACAGGATCAACCGCCCGGCGAGGCGGTAGGAGGCTAATCACGGACCAAAGAGTTGGTTCCAAGTACCGTTTGCCCTCGCTTCGCAATACTGAAAAGCTCGATCGTGGTATATTGGCTTCAGTCAACGTAGGGGGATGTGCCGATAAACGTTCATGTTGAACCGGCTAAAACGGTGCGCCTACCAAGATGGAAGGAGCCTGCTGTGGACGTCTTCATGAATGACAATAAGCTTGATGAACTCACCATCAGCGAGGGCACGCTGGAAGAAGCAGTGCGAACCGTGCAAAATGATTGGTGCGCCCCCGGTCAGCTTGTCATTAACCTGCGTTGCGACGGCAGAGACGTACCCGCCGGCCAAATGACGGAAATCCTTAACAAATCCGTAAGCGACTTCAATAGGCTTGAGGTTTATACCGGCGCTCCGGGTGATTTGGTTCGCGACGCAATGGAACAGGCGCTAAACGCGCTGGCGAATACGGCGGAAACAAACCAGGCGGTCGCCGATCAGCTCACACAGGGACAAATCGGTGAGGCGGTCGAAATGCTCGCCCAAAACCTGCACATCTGGCAGCAAATTCACGAGGCCCTCGCCAAATCCGTCCAGATGCTCAACATCGACGCAGATAAGATCACCATTGAGGGGAAATCACTTACGGAAGCGATTGGCAAACCCAAAGATCTTTTACTGCAAATCAAAGACGCGCTCGAAGGGCGAGATTATGTCCTGCTCGCGGATGTACTCCAGTACGAATTCGCCGATGTGTCGAAACAGTGGGAAGCGATCCTTAAAGAAGTCCGTGTTTACGCGGAACACGCGGATAATCCGGAAAACTGATCAACACATTTGCACGTCACACGCCTTCGTCTTCAAAGGGTTTGCGTCCTTATACTCTGAAACTACTAAACATGGCGAGAAAATTCCTTGCCCATGAAATTCCACTGGCAGTGAAAATCGTGTAATCAGGATGAGAATCCCAGGCTCGTTTTGATCGCACCAAGCGCTTCAATGCAATTCGCAATGTGGTCGCTCAACTCCATTTCGATCAACTCGGCGCCGGCGTGGATGTCTTCGCGCGATACCGCCGCAGCAAACGCTTTTTGCTTGAGCTTTTTCACGATGCTCTTGGATTTCATCCCATCGAAACCACCCGGGCGGACCAGCGCTGCGGCGTAAATAAAACCCGACAATTCGTCCACTGCGTACAGATATTTGCGGATCGGGCGATCGCGCGGGTAATCATCGAGGTTATAAGGCACATGGGCCATAATTGCACCGACAATCTCTTCGTCGCACCCCCGCTCACGCAGAATCTTAGCCCCTTCGCGGGTGTGCTCAGGAATTGTCGGAAATCGTTCGTAATCGAAATCGTGCAGTAAGCCGGACAGTCCCCAAGCGTCCACGTCTTCACCGAGTTTTCCAGCGTAATATTGCATCGCCGCTTCAACACACAATCCATGACGTACCAATGCCTCCGACTTCGTGTACTCCGTGAGCAGTTCAAAGCCCTGTTGACGATTCAAGGTACGCCTCCTGATGTGATGGACTCGTTACTGGAACAAGCTCCCGTCAAGTATTGCGGCTGTTTTGATCCGCCCAATTGTCCGGCTATGATCGTAAGGATACTCTATTCGACTGTCCAAGGTTACGCTGCCGCACCTTCAAAGCGACAGTTCAACCAGTCGGACAAGCCCACTGAAAGGGACGCTTTTGTCCAGTCGTGGCCAGGCCAA
>JANQHN010000068.1 GCA_028282665.1 Phycisphaerae bacterium
TTGATCGACGGACGAGCAAATTCCACCGGTTCGTCGATGGAAAGATGGAATCTCTCGCGGTCAACGAGCAGATGATAATCGGGTGGTGCGAGATAAATCTGGCGAGCCAAGATGAGTTGCTTGTCTTCCGGTTCGCACACGGGGCATAAGGTGCGCTTCTGCACTAAAGAAACTAGATCGCTATCCGGCGCTCTGTGCAAGACGAGCACAATCGGTAAACTGAAAGTCTTCGGAAGAGGAGCGAGCAGCGCTGTGAGAGCGGAGACTCCTCCAGACGACGCGCCAATAGTGATTATGGTTCGTTTCATCAGCTCACGCGACGGAATAGCCGCTGCTCAGGCTCAAGCTCTTCATAGAAACGTTCATACGGCGAAAAATGGAGTGATTCTTTCTTGCCCAAACCCAAAATACCGAAACTGCATAAACTTCCATGCAGGAGTTCAAACACACGATCCTGTAGAGATTTTGAAAAATAGATCAATACGTTTCTACATAGGACCATGTTGAATTCGTTAAACGACGCATCTGCTGTCAAGCTATGTTGCGAAAACGTCAGGTTCTCCTTAAGCGCGTTTTCGAAAATCGCATTCTCATGGTCCGCCGTGTAATACGATGAGAAATCTCCTTTCCCGCCGGCCTGTTGATAGTTGCGCGTGTAATCCCGCATCGATTTGAGCGGGAAAATTCCTTCTTGGGCGCGTTTGATCACCTCATCCGACAGATCCGTGGCGTATATTCGACAGCGATCGTAAAGTCCTTCTTCGCGCAAGAGGATAGCTGTCGAATAGACTTCCTCACCGGATGAGCAACCGGCCACCCAAATGCGTATGAATGGATACGTGCGAAGCATGGGGACGGCTTTCGTGCGTACCGCGCGGTAGAAACCCGGATCACGAAACATGCTGGTAACGTGTATGGTCAAATTCTCTAAGAAGCGTTCCATGCAGGCGGGGTCGTGGAGAATACGCTCCAGCAATGAAGTCATGCTCGAAAGCTTTTCTTTCTCCATAATCGCGCAGATACGTCGGTTTAGAGAAGCAGTAGCGTATTCGCGAAAATCGTAGCCGTAATGCCGCGCAATCCCTTCAAGTAGTAGATCGCGCTCGATCTGTTCGAGGTTGTTTGCGTTGGCGTACGTTTCGTTCATACTTGGCATCTATTCGCTAACGATAAAGCCACACGCGTAAAAGCGAGAGCAACTGATCCGCGTCGATCGGTTTAGTGATGTAATCCGAAGCACCCGAGTCAATGCATTTTTGCCGGTCGCCTTTCATCGCTTTGGCGGTCAAAGCGATAATCGGCAATTTTTGGAACTCCTTGTTTTTACGAATGCGTCGTATGGCTTCATAGCCGTCCATTTCCGGCATCATGATGTCCATGAGTACCAATTCCACGTCTGGATTCTCTTCCAGGATAGCGATGCCCTCTTTGCCGTTTTCAGCATTTAGTACTTGCATTTTGTGTTGTTCGAGGACGCTGGTGGTTGCAAAAATATTACGAACATCATCATCGATGATAAGCACGGTTCGATTTTCGAGAGCAGGGTCGGGCTGATAGATTCGACGCAACAATTCCCGTTTGGGCTCAGGCAAATTGGCCTCAACCCGATGCAGGAAGAGCGCGGTTTCATCGAGTAGGCGTTCAGGGGATTTGGCATCTTTGACGATAATCGTCTCGGTTAGAATTTTGAGTTCTTTTTCCTCTTCCTTGGACAATTCCTGGTCTGTGTACACGACGACAGGAAGTTGGGCGAATTTCTCATTCTCTTTGATTTTCTTGATAAGCTCAAAACCACTCATCCCAGGCAGCTTGAGATCGAGAACCATGCAGTCATACATTTTGTGATTCAACGCATCGAGAGCTTCTTCCGCCGAAGCGACAGCGGTCGTTTCGACATCCCCATTGCCGATCAACTCAACAAGGCTCTTGCTTTGCGATTCGTCATCTTCAACGATCAACAGACTTCGCATTTGACGGTCGATGAATTTCACAATTTGGGAAAGTGCAAGATCCAGTTCATCTGCATCTACGGGCTTTTCGAGATGGGCAATTGCACCGTATTGCAAACCGCGCTGAGCCTCTTGCTCCACAGACATGATGTGAACAGGAATGTGACGGAGTTCCGAATCGTGCTTTAGCCGATCAAGCACTACCCAACCGTGCATATCAGGCAGTTGCAAGTCGAGTGTAATGGCATCCGGTTTGAACCTTTGCGCCAAACTAAGACCGGCGGCGCCGGTTTGCGCAGCTAGAGTCTTAAAGCCTTTTTCGCTCGCTTGCGCGACTAAAATGTTGGCAAATTTCTCATCGTCTTCGATAACCAACAGTATTCGATCTCCGGGTTTTATCGTATCCCGGTCGTCGGGAACCACCGTCGCGGCCAGGCCTTTTTCATCGTTTGCATCTGATCCCGGCTTGGTCTCCCTCCGTGGTTCTTCGTTGAGAACCGAAATGTGTGGGACTTCGACATAGGTTGCCGGCAGAAAGAGCGTAAACGTACTCCCTTCGCCCGGATCGCTCGTGACACGAATTTCACCACCCAGTATGGCTGCAATTTCCCGGCTGATGGAAAGACCCAAACCTGTACCACCGTATTTGCGGCTGGTTCCACCCTCGGCCTGCTGGAAAGCCTCGAAAATAAGGCTTTGTCTGTCTTTAGCAATGCCGATGCCGGTGTCGATGACAGAGAACGCAAGCACGACGTCAGCTTGATTCAACGTATAAGACATGGGCGGCCAACCGCTCGCGACCGGTTTCATGGAAAATTTGACGCTTCCTTTGTCCGTGAATTTGAATGCGTTGGACAACAGGTTGCGCAAAATCTGTCGTAAACGCTTATTGTCCGTCGTTATTGATTTAGGCATCTTAGGATCCACCTCGATTGAGAAATCCAGGTTTTTGTCAGATGCCACTTGTCGGAAGGATTTTTCTACATAATCGCAAAGACCACCAAGCCCAATGTCCTGGACCTCGATAGTCATGGTTCCTGATTCGATTTTTGCGAGATCCAAAACTTCGTTGATCAGCGAAAGTAGGTCAACACCAGAGGAGTGAATTGTTTCGGCGAACTCCACCTGCTTGGGGGATAAGTTGCCATCGGCATTGCCGGCAAGCTGTTGCGACAAAATGAGCAGACTGTTCAATGGAGTGCGCAATTCATGCGACATGCTGGCCAGGAATTCGCTCTTGTATTTGGAAGTTAGCGCGAGTTGTTCAGCCTTTTCCTCCAACGCCTGTTTGGCGGACTCGACCTCCGCGCTTTTAAGTTCTACTTCTGCTTTCTGTTCCGTAACCTGCCTGGCTTTTTCTTCAAGTTCTTCGTTGGTTTGCTGCAACTCCTCCTGTTGGGTTTGGAGTTCCTCAGTGAGCGATTGAGACTGTTTGAGCAATTCTTCCGTGCGCTGCCCAGCTTCGATGCTGGCGATGACGATGCCAAGCGATTCGAAAAGTTGCTCCAAAAATGAAAGCTGGGTTTCGTTGAAGCGTTTGAAAGATGCGAGTTCGACGACGCCTTTGACTTCCCCTTCGAAGAGGATGGGAACCACCGCAATGTTTAGAGGTCTGGCTTCTCCCAGCCCCGAGTTAATTTGAATGTAGTTTCCAGGGACGTCGGTGAGGACGATGCGTTGTCTTTCGAAGGCGCACTGGCCGACCAGCCCCTCGCCAAGCTTGAATTCATTGGCAACACTCTTGCGCTCTTTGTAGGCGTAGGAAGCATAGAGCTTTAGCTGGACAGCCCCTTGGTCTTTTATACTCATATAAAATGCGCCGTGCTGGGCTTCGATCACCGAAGCCAGCTCGCCCATGACCTGCCGGGCCGCCGCGAGCAAATCCCGCTGACCCTGGAGCATTCTTGTGAATTTTGCGAGGTTTGTCTTAAGCCAGTCTTGCTCCTCGTTGACGCGCGTCGTTTCAGCAAGCGTACCGATCATTTGGTTGATGTTGTCTTTGAGGACGGCCACCTCGCCGCTGGCTTGCACCGTAATCGATTGGCCATAGTCACCTTTGGTCACAGCCGTGGCCACTTCGCCAATGGAGCGCACCTGGTTAGTGAGATTGCCGGCGAGTTCGTTGACATTGTCGGTGAGGTTTCGCCAGATGCCGGCGGCACCCGGAACGTCGGCTTGCCCGCCGAGTTTACCTTCCACCCCCACGTCACGAGCCACATTGGTGACCTGATCGGCGAATATCGACAACGTTAGAATCATGTTGTTGATGGTTTCGGCCAAAGTGGCCACTTCGCCTTTGGCTTCAAGCGTGATTTTTTGCTTCAGATCGCCGCTAGCCACCGCTGTAACCACTTGTGCAATGCCTCGTACCTGCTCGGTCAGGTTCCGCGCCATGGTGTTGACATTTTCGGTGAGGTCTTGCCAGATGCCGGATACGCCTCGAACAGCGGCTTGCCCGCCCAAAACACCTTCCGTGCCGACTTCCCGCGCAAGGCGAGTGACTTCGTCCGCAAAGGACGACAGTTGATCCACCATGGTGTTGATAGTGTTTTTAAGTTCGAGAATCTCACCTTTGACTTCGACGGCGATTTTCCTGGATAAGTCACCTTGGGCAACGGCCGTCGTAACCTCAGCGATGTCACGCACCTGGTTCGTGAGGTTCGAGGCCATAAGATTGACGTTGTCAGTCAACTCCCGCCAGGTTCCGGCAACTCCGCGAACGTCGGCTTGGCCGCCAAGCTTGCCCTCGACGCCGACGTCTCGTGCCACGCGAGTCACTTCTTCGGCGAAAGAGGAAAGCTGGTCCACCATGATGTTGACGGTGTTTTTAAGTTCAAGAATTTCCCCTCGAACTTCGACAGTGATTTTCTGAGTGAGATCTCCCTGCGCGACGGAGGTCGTAACCTTTGCAATGTCTCGAACCTGATTTGTAAGGTTGTTCGCCATTTGGTTGACGTTGTTGGTCAAATCTCGCCATGTACCGGCGACACCTTTAACCTCGGCTTGGCCACCCAATTTGCCTTCCGTACCGACCTCACGCGCTACGCGCGTGACTTCTTCAGCGAAAGAACTGAGCTGCGCCACCATGGTATTAATGGTGTTTTTAAGCTCGAGCACCTCACCCTTGGCCTCGACGACGATGGACTTTTCCAAGTCCCCTTGGGCGATGGCGGTTGCTACCTGGGATACGCTACGCACCTGATC
>JANQHN010000072.1 GCA_028282665.1 Phycisphaerae bacterium
GATCTTGCGGTTCCCGCCGCTCTCGATGCCATTCAGCAGTTCACCGACTTGGCTGTTCGTAGTGGCGTTGGCAGACTTGTGCTCTTATCCGGACGTGGGGAAGATGAAGCGCTGCGTTGCGAACGAGTCGTTCAGGAATCCGGCATCGATTGGACAATTATTCGAGCCAGCTGGTTCAACCAGAATTTCGATGAAGGCGATTTTCGTGACCTCGTGCTTAGCGGCGTGATCGCGCTCCCTGTCGGGGAGGTTGGTGAACCTTTCGTCGATGCGGACGACATTGCCGATGTCGCCGTCGCGGCTCTTACTGAACCTGGACATTCGGGCGAGGTTTACGAAGTATCCGGACCACGCCTGCTGACCTTTGCCGAAGCTGTCTCCGAAATCGCCAAAGCGTCAGGTCGGGATATCAAGTATGTGCCGATCACTCTTGAAGAGTTTTCAGCGAGCTTGGCCGCTCAGCAGGTTCCCGAGGACTACGCCTGGTTACTAAATTACTTATTTACCGAACTATTCGATGGACGCAATGAATCCGTCGCTGACGGCGTTCAGCAAGCACTGGGGCGCGACCCGCGCGACTTTACCGACTATGTTCAGAGCGTGGCCGCTTCCGGCGCATGGAATCAGAAATAGACCGCGCGAACACGACGACCACAACGTTACGATCACAGGCTGCTTGGCAACGCTTTCCTTCGCGATTGCACTCACCCAAACGGCGCCCCCATTGGAGAACACTGCATACCCGGATCGAATTCGCCACGATTTCGGGTACAATGCCCCTTCGATGAAAGGCAAGGAACTTCAATTCGTTCAGTGGCTCAAGGCGCATCAGTGTGGATCTCCCTCGCTTCCTTTAGGAATTGGGGACGATATGGCTATGCTTTGCATGCCGGTCGGCGAAATGCTAATCGCGGCGGATATGTTGCTGGACGGCGTACATTTTGACTCTGCTAGGCATGATCTCGCTTCCATCGGATACAAAGCCATCGCCTGCAACCTCAGTGACTGTGCAGCGATGGCGGTGAAACCCCTCGCGGCGACCGTCTCCGCCGCGTTTCCCGACCATTGGCCTGCAGAATCCGCACAACGCATTTTCGAGGGCATAAACGAACTCGCCGCGGTGTACGATGTCGCCATAGCTGGCGGGGATACCACGGTGTGGGATAAACCGCTGGTGATCGACGTCGCAATCGTCGCAGTTCCATTTGACGGTATCGCACCAGTTAGACGAAGCGGAGCGCGAGTCGGCGATGCGTTGTTTGTAACCGGCACGTTGGGTGGAAGCCTCAGTGGCAAACACCTGAATTTCAAGCCGCGCGTAAACGAGGCAAAGATCCTGGCTGAGGAATTTGGCGAACAATTGCATGCGATGATGGATTTGTCTGATGGGCTGGGGCTCGACCTGCGGCGTATGTGTGACGCTTCCGGCGTTGGGGCGAGACTGGATGAAGAGGCGCTACGATCGGCCGCGAGCAATGACGCGAAGAAACTCGCCCGCGAGTCTGAGGAAGCACTAATTGAGCGAGTGCTGTTCGATGGGGAAGATTTCGAACTGTTGCTGGCGGTCGCGAATGGCGTGGATGTTGGCGAGGTAGCAGCTCGGGCGAGTATTTCGCTAACACGGGTCGGACACACGTCGAGCGAACCGAGTGAGATTTGGATCGAAACCGCAAACGGCAAACGTCGCACTCTGCCTGAGGGAGGTTACGTGCATTGAACGAATCGGGCATTGCGCGAGTATTTGTAACCGATTCACCCGAACGAACGCTGGAACTCGGTCGAGCGATCGGGTCAGCGCTGACAGGCGGAGTGTGCGTCGCACTGATCGGGCGTTTGGGTGCGGGCAAAACGTGGCTCACAAAAGGCATTGCTCTGGGAAATGGCCTGGAAGAAGCCTCCGACGTCACCAGTCCGACATTTACGCTAATCAATGAGTACAAAGGCTCACTTCACCTTTACCACATTGATGCTTACCGTTTGGACAACCCAGCCCAGCTAGCGTCTTTGGGCCTGGACGAAATGTTCGACCATGGAAATGCGGTGGTGCTGGAGTGGGCGGATCGAGTCGAGTCGCTATGGCCTGATGATACAATCCGCATCGAAATCGAACCCACTTCCGAAAACAAACGGCGCTTTTTTTGCTGCGCGACGAATTCTATTGC
This sequence comes from Phycisphaerae bacterium, assembly GCA_028282665.1. GTDB lineage: Bacteria > Planctomycetota > Phycisphaerae > UBA1845 > UBA1845 > JANQHN01. The sequence continues at coordinate 2,163 of JANQHN010000072.1, forward strand.
ACAGGCGGTGCTCGGGGCGATCGAATGGCTTGATTCGCCAAGTGATTAGAGCGTCCCGACGCCCCGGGTTTGACAAGCACGCTCGCATCGGATTCGATGATTGCCAATGTTCCATACGACCGGTCTGCTAACCCTTGGCTTCCAGGAGTCCCCCCTTTGCCTCGAAAACGAAACGACGCACGCAAGGCGAACCAGCTCAGGCCAGTAGAGATGATCCGAAGCTTCACCAAAAACGCCGCCGGTTCGGTGCTGATCCGCGCAGGCGACACCCACGTCTTGTGTACCGCCTCCTGGGAGCGCGGGGTTCCGCCGTGGAAAGAAGGAGAGGGTACAGGCTGGGTCACGGCGGAGTACGACATGCTTCCCGCCTCGACCTCCACACGGCGTCGTCGCAACCGGACCAAAGTCGACGGCCGAACGCAGGAAATACAACGACTCATAGGCCGATCGCTCCGCGCGGTGGTCGATCTGGCTAAACTCGGAGAGAATTCAATCCTGATCGACTGTGACGTGCTCCAGGCGGATGGTGGGACGCGAACGGCAAGCATTACAGGCGCATACGTCGCGCTATGCGACGCAGTATCCTATGGACTAAGCGAAGGACTGATCGATGCAACGCCGGTGATCGAGCCTGTCGCAGCGGTGAGCGTGGGAATGGTAGACAGCCGGGCGCTTTTGGATCTGGATTACACCGAAGATGTCGACGCTGACGTGGATATGAACGTAGTGATGACTGGCTCGGGGCAATTTATCGAGGTACAGGGCACAGGCGAGGAGGCAACGTTTTCACGCAAGGAAATGGACAAACTCTTAACCATGGCGACGCGCGGCGTGAAGCAACTGGTCGAACTGCAGAAGAAAGTGTTGGGCAAGGCTCCCTTAAAACGTTCGCGCGGAAAGGCGAAACGATGATAAAACCGGCCTGTCTAATCGTGTTTGGAGGGGTAGTTTGTGGACTCGCAGGCTGCGGGCCGTCGCCGTCAAGCCCAGCCGAGGCTTCGATGGGCAGACAAAATCGAGGCCTGTTTCAAAAGAAAGGCCAACCCTGGACCATACAGTGCATCGAGCTTCAAGGACCTTATGCTCGCATCAACGCGGAGCAATTTGCCGAATCGCTACGTGGTACGCAGGGCATTCGTGATGACGAGGTATTTATCCGGCACAACGACCGGACCGGCGGCAGTACACTCTATTATGGTACGTACTATCGAAAGACCGATCCGGAAACGGGCGAACGAGACACCCCCGAACAGCTGCGCAAAGATATTCTGCTCATTAAGGAACTCGTGGACAACGAGCAACGGCGTTTCTTTTTGCACGCGATGATGGTTCCCCTGCCTACACCGGATGTTGGAAAAAAGGAATGGAACCTGCAAAATGTGGACGCGAAGTACACGCTGCAGGTGGCGGCGTTCGTGCCGACGGACACCTTTCACGAACACAAAGAGGCTGCGGCCAAGTACTGCGAATATCTGCGGGGTGAAGGCTTCGAAGCGTATTACTACCACGGCACGGCAATGAGTCTAGTAACGGTCGGTGCGTTCGGCGAAGACGCATTGGTGCGCGAGGTTCAGGAGATGGACTTGCCCGACGGTTCGGAATCCGCGCAACTCGTGCGGACCTACTACAGTCCGGAGGTTCTCGAATTGCAGAAGCATGAACTGCTCAAGTACAACCTGGTCAACGGGGCTAAAATTCGTGAGCGTGTCGGCGGCAAGCTCGGCCCAGCCGTTGGTTCACAATTGGTTGAAATGCCCAATGAAGAGGATCTTCTGTCGTGGGAATAGAACGCAAGTTACTGATCGCAACAACTAACCAAGGCAAGGTCAAGGAACTGCGCCACGTGCTGTCGGACGTGGATTTTGCCCTTGAGGATTTGTCCGCACACCCGGATTGGCCTGAGGCGATCGAGGATGGCGATACGTTTCTTGCGAATGCCACGAAAAAGGCGCTGCACTACGCCAAACTCGCCGGCGGGCTCGCGCTGGCGGATGATTCCGGGCTCGAAGTGGACGCACTGGGTGGTGAACCGGGAG
>JANQHN010000095.1 GCA_028282665.1 Phycisphaerae bacterium
ACATTGATCTCCGCTTCGAGCACACGTCCTTCGAACTGACTGCCCATGTGGATACCGGCCTGATACTCTTCAACGAGCGGGGAGTGGGCGAAGCTTCGCTGAACTGCACGTCCTTGAATGGTGTAGCCGTGGAAGAACCGGTTAATCTTTCTGCCCGCTTCACTCCTGGAGATACGATCCGGATGCACGAATTCCGGTTGCGTGTTCCTCGCATGCCGATTTCTTCGCTTGGATTGGACGAATTGCTTGGCAAGACGCCTGACGAAGGCAGTTTCGAAGGCACCATCACGTATCATCCGAAAAACGGCGTAGATCGGTTCGAACTGTCGGGTTCTCTACGTGGTGCCCGCTTGGAGCAGTTGACACTCAATGCCCCAGGCGGGCCTTACAAGGGCGTATTGGACGTCGAGATCGACTCGGCGGTTTTCGAGGACAAGAGATTGGTGCAACTCGAGTTGCATAACCGCATTGAAGGCCTGTCGCCCGGGACGTTTATTCCCGCCTTAAGAAACGCCAATTCGCAACCCGTGCTGGATCTGCACATCGAGCGATTGAGCATGCATCGCGGAAAGCTCACCTATTTGAACACGAAAGGCCGATGTGACGACCTGCCACTCAAGGAACTCTCCCAGTTTGTAGGGCGAGGCGAAATCACCGGTATGGCCCGCGTGGGGATTGCCTCATTGTTGATTGTCGACGAAGAACTCCAATACGCAGATCTCCATATCACCGCGGAACCACCCAGGAGTGACGCAGGCCGCATCGATCGTCGAATGCTTGTTGAAGTGGCGAAATTGCTGCTCGATATGGATCTTTCGATGATTTTGCCCGGCGAAATTCAGTACACCAGGCTTGGGGCGCGGCTCGTAGCGGACCGGGGTATGCTGAAAGTTTACGGTACACATGGACCGGACAATAACACGATCCTTACTATCTTACTGGCAGGGCGTGAGTTCGGCGTCATTAAGGCGCCTTCGCGCTCGTTCGACGTATCCGCATGGATTGAGGAGGCGAAGCGCTCGCTGCAGAACGTAGAGGCTGAGGAAGTGAAAGCTTGGTACAACGCTAGACAGCGCGGCAGCGATTGACACCGTTCGCAGCGTTGACTATTGAAACTCGGTAAGTGAAGGCGAGCGTTAAGGCTCGGGAAATCGTAAGTCGGATCGCTGGAGAAAACAGATGCGAAACGGCAGGTCAACGGGTGTTGGATTGACATTCTTGATTACGGCAGCATGCCTTGTGATCGCACAGCCGGTCCATGCGGAATCGGACCAGCTTGTGGAACTCGAGCGTGCGTACTGGGATGCGAAGTTATTCTACGACCCGCTCTACGCCACGAACTTGGGATTGGCCGTCCATACCGATCGGTTAAAAGATTTCAGCCATGACGCGGAAAGAGAAATGAACGGAAAGCTGGGCCACCTCTCGGGCGAGCTTCGACGTCTTTCCCCACGTACCCTGAACGAGAGCGGTCGCCACCGTAAGAAACTGTTGCTTAGTGCAATTCAATCCGATGTGCTGGCGATCGCGTGCGACCCACGGTTCGCCCCGCTCGATCCGATCTACGGCGCACACCTCGCATTACCGCTGAGCGTTGCGAATCAACCTCTAGAAGCCGTCGAGGACTTCGAGGCTTACATCAAGCGATTGAAGGCGTTCCCGGTGCAGGTTGATCAGATGATCACGAACATGCGGTCGGGGCTATCGAGCGGTTGGTCCACGCCGAGGGTGCTCGTCCGTAAGATTCCCGCACAGATCGACGCTCACGTCGTTTTCGAATCATGTTCCAGTGATAGTGTGTTTTACGTCGGTCCCGCGAAAAGAGCAGAGAATGTCCTACCAGCCAACGACTGTGCGAAATGGATTTCAAGGCTCAAAGAGACTATCGATGCTGATGTTGTTCCCGCCTACCTGCGATTGCGTGCGTTTATCGAGCAGGAATACCTCCCAAAATGCCGGGAAGAGATCGGACTCTCGGCCTCGCCGTTTGGCGAACGACTCTATGCCGCTCGCGTACGCCTTCACACCACCACCGGCCTTACGCCGGATGAAATCCACAAGATTGGTTTAAAAGAGGTCGAGCGAATCAAAGGAGAACTCGCGGCCATTCAAAAGGAGATCGGTTTTGACGGTGAATTGACTGCGTTTCTTGAACACATGCGGACCAGTAAAAAGTACCGTGCGAAATCGCCGGAGCACATGCTTAGCCTTTGTCGCCAGGCTCTGGAGAGGGTCAAGCTTCAGATGTCCGCTTACTTCGGTGACCTTCCAGAGACGAGAATTCAGGTTCGCGAGATGGAAACGTATCGCGCGCCTGACTCTCCGATCGGCTTCTACGAAATCGCACCCGAGTATGGCGGCAGGCCCGCTTACTTCATTCTCAATACGTTTGGCGCGTCCCAGCAACCCGTTTACATGCTGGAAGCTCTCACCTACCACGAAGCGATTCCCGGGCACCATCTGCAGATGGCGCTCGTCCAGGAAAACGATCAACTCCCCGATTATCAACGCTATCGTCGTGTCTCCGCCTTCGAGGAAGGGTGGGCATTGTATGCAGAGAAACTAGCGGAACAAATGGGCGGGTACGAGGACTCCGTTCAGCGTTTCGGTCGGCTTAACACGGAAATGTGGCGGGCTTGCCGGTTGGTGGTAGACACCGGGATTCACGCGAAGAACTGGAGCAGGCCGCAGGCGATCGATTACCTCAGAAACCACGTCGCTTTTGCGGAACATGAGATTGCCCGCGAGGTCGATCGTTACATCGCCTGGCCTGGACAAGCGTTGAGCTACAAGATCGGCGAACTGAAACTCCTCGAGCTGCGCGACAAGGCGATCGCAGCGCTGGGCGAATCGTTTGACTTGAGGGCGTTTCACGATGAAGTTCTATCCGACGGGGCAATCCCTCTCGACATGCTCGAGGACAAAATTGACTTGTGGATCGGTCGACAGAAAACGAAGAAACCATAGTCGCTGCGGTGTCTTCAGACCTTTGACCGCGTCGCTGACGTCGGGTATCTCATTCATTTATGGCGGTTCGATTCATCATCGGAAGGGCGGGTAGCGGAAAGACCCATCACTGTCTACAAGCAATCCGCGGCCGCCTGCGTCAAAGCCGTGTCCATGGTCCGCGTCTGATTCTGCTGGTTCCCGAGCAGGCATCGTTGCAAATGGAGCGAGCGGTCATCGCCCCACCCGAGATTGCCGGCGCCCATCGCGCGGACGTTGTTTCATTCCGCCGCCTCGCAAAGCGTATCCTCGAATACACCGGCGATGGCGGACGGAAGGCGATCAGCGAACCGGCTCGCGCGATGGTCCTGCGGCACCTCGCAGGTGTGCACGAATCCGAACTTCGTTACTTCAAGCGTGTGGATCGACTTGGCGGATTCCTGGACAAGATCAGCAACACCATCTCCGAGTTCATCCAGGAGGCCATCGCTCCGGAACAGATTGCGCAGGCTGCAACTGAGTTTGAAGCAGAAGACGCAGTCAAAGCAAGCAAGATGCACGATCTCGCCTTGCTTTATCACGCCTACCGCAATTTCCTCGGCACTTCACGGGTCGATCCGTCTCAGCAGCTCGAGCTGGCCCGCGAACGAATCCCATCGTGCGATTGGCTGATAGGGGCGGAGATCTGGGTGGATGGCTTTGCGTCACTCATGCGGCAAGAGACGCTGACACTGGTCGAATTGGTTCGCCGTGCCAACCACATGGATATCTCGCTACTGGCTGATCCAGCAATCATCCACGGACCGGCAGATCAGCAAACAGGGCTCATCGCTCAACTCTTCAGCAAGACTGCGCAGACATTCCAAACGCTCCATCGCACCTTTGCGGCGGGGGGTATAGCCATTGAAGAGCCTATCTGCCTCAAGCCCGCCACTCCGCCTCGTTTCGCATCCAGCGACGCATTGGTTCGGCTCGAACGCGATTTGTATCAACAGATTTCACCGCTCGCCCCCGATGAATCGCTCGCGAGTGTCGAGTTGGTGGAATTGCAGTCCCGGCGCATCGAAATAGAACACGCCATCGCCAAAATTCAAGATTGGGTCCGCGCACCGAACTCCGGGTACTGCTATCGCGATATCGCTGTCGTGGTTCGAAATCTGGATGCCTACCACGACCTGATCGCCTCTGCGTTCAAAGCACGCAAAATTCCCTATTTCATCGATCGGCGCAGACCTGTCACACATCATCCGCTCATCGAGCTCATTCGCACGCTCGCCGTCTTCGCGGAGGATTTTTCGCTCGACGCGGCGAGAACGTTACTGAAGACCGGCCTGGGACCGCTCGATCCGGCGGATTGTGATCGGTTGGAGAACCACCTCGTTGCCCAGGATATCAAGGGACGCGACGCATGGTTTGATGATGCAGCGTGGCAAGTTCGAGGTCGCAGAGGGCAACTGTTGAATGAAAACAATGCAACAAGCAGGCGACGCGAAACGGCGCGGGATCGAGTCGAGCAGGACAGCTGGGTCAAAGTCGGGCAGGCTCGCCGTAAGCTGCTCGACGCGATGAACGAATGGCTGAAATTCACCGGTCGGCGCGATGACCCCAAAGGCAGCGAGTGGGTCAAAGCGCTCAGGCAGGTACTCTTATGTTTTGGCGTAGATCAGTCAATGGAGGACTGGAGCGAACGGGCAGAGAATTCGGGTGATCTTGATCTCGCCGAAGTGCACCGCCAAGTCTGGCGAGACACGCTTAGCTTCTTGGACGATTTTGCGCTAGCGTTGAACGATACGCCTCTTAGCCTGGAGGATGTGAGCGATGTGCTCGATGCGGGGTTCGCTAAATTCTCGCTCGGGCTCGCACCACCCATGTTGGACCAGGTGCTTGTTGGCGAAATCGAGCGTAGTCGGCATCCGGAACTGAAAGCCGTGCTTATTCTCGGGTTCAACGAAGGACAATTTCCACAAGCGGCGCAGGAAGACCCGATCCTCAACGATGATGACCGTCTTCTTCTCGAACAAAGCGGCTTGTCGCTCCTGCCTACGACGCGGGTGCGTACACTCGAAGAATCCCTGCTGGTTTACGTTGCAGTGACTAGACCTCGCGAACGATTGGTGATCAGTTACGCGCGAGAAAACGACGCGGGTGCGGAACTGTTACCATCACCCGCGCTCACTGCCGTTAGACAGGCATTGGGCGGTTGCACGGTGAAGGCGATCTTTGATCCGGCGGTATCGCGGGAACTCTGGGACGTCCAAACAAAGCGTGATCTCGCCGCCCGCATCGCGGTGGAACTGCGCGAACGCCCCTCTCGCGTTCGGGATGATGAAGCTAAACGCCGCGTCATCAACGAGCTGTACGATGCGACGCGCGTGGAATTACGAGACATACGCTTGCTGCAAAGGGCAATGGCCGGACTCGGCGAAACCAACACCGCAAGCTTATCACCCGCCTCCGTCGCCAAACTCATCGCAAAGCCGATGCGCACCAGCGTCTCCCAACTCGAAAGCTATGCAACGTGTCCGTTTCAGCACTTCGCCCGTCATCTCCTGCGCGTGCGTGTGCGCGAAGAAGCACAACTCGAAGCGATGGACGTAGGACACCTGCAGCATGCGGTGCTCGAGGAGTTCATCAACGTCCTCGTGGAATCGGAGGACAATCTTGCAGATCTGACCGATGAGGCAATGGTGGAGATGCTCAAGGATTGTTGCGCTGTGGTCGCTAAGCGAGTGACCGGTCAGGGAAAACGCTCGAAGGCGCGCGATCGGTACATCATTTATCGTACATTTCGGCATGTGTTGCGAATCCTCAAGGCACAACGTGCCATCGCCGCAGTCGGCGATTTCGACCCGATCGGTGCCGAGGTGGCGTACGGCACGAATGACGAAAAAGCGCTTCCCGCTTTGACCATCACGCTTCCCAACAACGAGGAAGTCAAAATCCGCGGGTACGTGGATCGCGTTGACCGCACCCGAAAAAGTGAATCGCCCGCCTTTTTGGTCATCGATTACAAAAGAACACGCAATAAACGCCTGGACACTACGTTGCTCTACCATGGGCTTGCGGTTCAATTGGTGGCGTACCTCTTGGCGTTGAAAAATGCCGGAAAGCTCCGGGACGCTCAACTGGGTGAGCCGGCCGGAGCTTTGTTCGTCAGTCTTGTGCCACGGTACGAATCAACGTCCACCGCCGGCGAACTTTTACGTCGGCCGACTCCCCTCGCGGGCACGGAGAAACCAAGAGGTATCATTCGCGAAGACCTGTGGGACTTGTTCGAAGCGGAAGAACTGACGGGGTACTCCGATTACTACGCAGTCATGCGTAAGAAGGATGAATCATTCGGACAGCGTGACAAGACGGATTCGGTCACCGTGGAGGAGTTTGAAGCGGTGCTCGAGCATACGCGTACGAAGCTTGCTGAATCCGCCCAAGGTATTTTGAGCGGCACTATCCCCGTACTTCCCTATCGGTACCGCACGAGTTCACCTTGTTCATGGTGCGAAATTCGTCCGTTTTGTCGCTTCGAGGTCGGCATATCCCAGGTCCGTCAACTCGAATCCATCCACAAGACGGAAGCGCTGCGGCGCATGTAGGGCAATGTCGAGCGAAACGCAGATCCGCCGCTGATTACGGCGCCTTGTTTCCTGTCTCAATCATGTATTCGGCGACGGCGATGAGCTGATCCTCGGGAAGAACTTGTGGCGGCATACCTTGCGGGTAAAGGTCCGTGCGTTTCTTCTCCGGCGATTTAGTCCATTTGACGATACCTTGCGGATTGCCAGCGTAGAGTTTTGCAATCTCGTATAGATTGGGCGCGGAGATCGTGCTTTCGAGGTCGTGACAGGCACTGCAATAGTTGTCGAAGACTTGCTGGCCTAGCGGCACTTCGGGCAGGTTGAGCTTCGCCGTTTTGCTGAGCATGGCGGAGGCGCGCGCGAAGTCCTCGGAGGTTGATTGTATCTGGAAGCGGTGCTCGGCCAGGGCGCCTTCACGGTACAAATGTCGGCCGTACCCCATGCAAAAACCGGTGGTCATGATGAGGGCGATGACGGGAAGGATGAGCCGCCCGACGCGATCACGGTTGCTTTTGAGTTCGATTCCCATCGTGATCATCGCGGCGATCGCTAGTGCAATCCCCAGACAGAAAACTATGACCATAGCGACCGTCAGCCCGCGTGCGGGAAGCGTGAAAAAGACCAAGGGACCCAGAATGAATTGAACCAGTGTCGCACCGAACGCAACCCAGTAGAAACCCTTGCGCAGCGCCGCGCGGTCGAGATTCTCAAAAGTAGTTTCTACCGGGTACGCCTTACGTGTCATGTAAACCAGCAGAAACAGCGCGGTGACAGCAACGCAGGCGATAATAAAGTGAGCATAGCGAGGCCAAACGTTTGGCAGAAATAATGCTGACCAAAATCCTTTCACTTCCGGCCATTGGCCGGGAAAGAGCATCAGGTTGATATTTGTAAGAAAGATCAGCGGCACGAAAAGGAACAACAGCGTTGCCGCGGAACCAATCGCAATATGCCATCCTTTGGCATTTTCCATGCGATGCCAAGTGTATTTGTGCAAGTAAGAGAGCAAGAACGCAACAATGACGAGCGGAACGATAGAGATCCATAAGTTGCCGGTGAGCGCGTTGGCGGAGTAGAAGTGAATGGTGTAAAGGACGTTAATACAAAGGAGTGGTCCCACGCCCAAAACGACTGCGAGTGACTTATTCACGGTGATCGTGGCGGCGATGCGTTCGGCGAGCCGGTCGAGGTCTTTGTTCTTTCTGCCGGCGATTTCCGCGAATAACGTCAGGATCGATCCGCCGACCATGAAGTTGACGAACAGAATGTGGGCAAGGAAGAGCACCACCAGCAATCCCTGGAGCAACACGGCGTCCACGGGGAAGGATAGTGGGATGTCTTTGGGGACGGGTACGTTTGCAATCATAGCTGTGGCTTCCGTCGTGTCGCCGGCGCTTGATGGCGGGCGCAAAGGTTTTCTTGTTTGTTAGGGCGATTGAAGCTCGGCGATCATCGCCTGCCAAACGTTTTGTTCTTCTTTCGGTTTCGTACTGTCTTGAGCGGCGTCGACCGGCACATCCACGCCGATATCCTGGGCTCCTCGCAGATGCTCGGGTTTGGTCTGGAGCATGAGCATATACGCGGTGAGCGCGTCGAGTTCCTTCTCGGTACCGGGAACGGGCGGCATGAACGTGAGCGAATTGTGCATCTTTGCGAGGAAGTTTTTTACCGCTTCATGGGGCCAGGGTTCGTTGCCAAAGCGACTACTGAGTTTGTCCACCACGCCGTTTAGACCTTCGACCGTGTGGCAGCGCGTGCAAGCAATCACAAACATTGCTCGTCCCGCCTCAATCTTATTCTCTTCTGTGATTTCGCGCACGGGCGTGTAGGAGGCGTGTTGCAGTACGCCGTCGCGTGCGAGCAGTGGGTAGTCCTGCACGAGGATGCCGTTAGCGTACATGTATTTTTCGATGACGTAGGGCTTGCGAATGAATTCGCGAACTCGCTCGAAGTAGCCCACAAGAATGACGCAGAGGATCATAGGGACGATCAGCGCCACGCGCGGAAGATGCTTTGGAGTGAGCACCCCCCATAGCGCGACCAGGACGATCACCGTGACAGCGAATACAATGAACCAGGCGACCAAGGTATGCCACGACTCGAAAGCCTGCGTTGCGAGGGCGACGGGAATGTTGTCGATCATGTTCGGCGGGATGGACTTCCAATACCACCACGCGCCCAGCAGGTAGATAGGCGTCCACGCCAACGTCCACAATGAAACGAAGCGAACCGCGCGATGGCGGAGTTTGCGGTTGTTTTTAGTGAAAAAGAAAATAAGAAACAGAGCGAATAGACCAGCAAGTGCCATGGCGAAGGGCGTGCGAAAGGCGAGTTGTGGCAGGTAGATCGGGTTAAGTACCCCATCAATGAGCGATGGATTCTCAAGCCAGGCGCCGGTGTCCATCATAAAGCCGAGGATCGCGACAATGATCGCCATCGTCAGCCATGAGAAGATGCTAAGCGCCAAGCCGATGCGAATGTGCATGAGTTTGCGCTTCCCGCTCCACGTCTTCCACGTCAGGAAGTAGAAGAGAATGAAGCCGACTTCAAGACAGAAAATGATCCACTCGGTAAACCACCCCCAGAAAAAGACGCGAATCAAACTGCCGATCGCATAAGGATTGGCCAGCGACGCGGATAACCATATCCCCACACCCGTTAGCGCTCCGACTGTCGTGGTGATGATGAAGCAGGCAAACAGGATACGCCTTGCGAGTTCGTCCCATCGCACATCGCCGCGACGCCAACCCCACCATTCCATCAGCGTGACCAGCGGCATGGCCCCGACCGCCATGGGATGATTGACAATGACATGCACGACCGCGATGAACGCGATCAACATCCGGTTCCCAGCGTAATCGAGGTGAAAGAGCGGGAAGTCCATCTTGCCTTCCTATCTGCTTGGCGTTGGCGACCCTGGGCAGGATAGACCGTATGGTCTAACATGAAACGCCCCAAATCAAGTCCGCGCCGGCCCAGAGCATCATCGACCGATTTCGAGGCGCCCGTTTATACAGCAATCATCAGGTTTGCAAAAGACCGGGATTGCCTCAAGAGGTTTTTTAGTTACGCAAGTTTATGGCTCATCCACGGAAGGGGAGGCAAGCGTGATGTTGATTCGCTCGCTGTCACTGTTGCCGCAGACGAACGGGGCGTACATCGCCTCACCGTGAGCGGGTAGAGCGACAAACATGCCGGGTGTTACACAGCGAAGCTTGTAGACGAACGTGTGTTCGCCCTGTCTGACGTACGTGGCG
>JANQHN010000149.1 GCA_028282665.1 Phycisphaerae bacterium
TCACCAACCTCTCCAAAGGTTCACGCAAAAGTCCCAAGGCAGGTGTGGTCGCGCAGGCCGGCAAATTCTTCCTCAAACGCCTCGCTCCCAAACGGGCCAATCCCAACCGACTCCAAGCCAAACACCTCTTGCTCAAACACCTCGCCAATGAGGGCTACCCCTCGCCGCGCATTCAACCGACGCGTTCGACAGGGGCAACCTTCCTGCAATTGCGGGACAACATCTACGAACTGTTCGAGTTTGTCTCAGGCGTCCCCTATCGCCAATCGCTTGCTGAGACGCGAAACGCCGCCGGCGCACTCGCTTGGTTTCACGAGGTTACAGACCCCATTGGCGAGCAATGGCCTGACGGTCCGGGTAGCTATCACAACGCGCCGGGTATACGAACAGGCCTGCACGGGATCGGCTCAAATATTAATTCGCACGACAGTTTGGCGGGGCATGAGGCAGAGCTTACCACTATCGTCGAACACCTGATCGAAGCCTACGATCGCGCCGCCGGCGCGGTGAATCAGTTTGGTTTTGATAAATTCGAAGACCGCCTGATCCATAGCGACTGGCACCCGGGAAATGTGATGTTTCGTGATAAGGCAGTGGAGGCGGTTATTGACTTCGACGCGGTCAAACGCTCGAAACGGGTGATAGATCTGGCCAACGGCGCTTTGCAATTTTCCATGATAACCGGCGACGATCCCGGACGCTGGCCAGCCGAAATCGATCGAAACCGATTCAATGCATTTGTCGCAGGTTACGCCGCACGGCGCAACATCCGTGAGGATGAAGCCCGGTGCGTCGTGCCGCTGATGATCGAAACGTTGATCGCGGAGACCGTCCCCCCCATCAGTACCACTGGCTCGGTGGGGAAGCTAAGTGGATTTCGCATTTTGAAGATGGTGCGCCGTAAGGTTTTGTGGCTCGCTCAGGAATCGCGAACCTTGTCTCAGACCGTCCTGGACGCATCCGCCTGATTGAAATAGTCAAAATCCCCGGCACAAAGACCTACTTTACTTGAATCATGGAATCTGATCGATGTTCTCGTTATCCTGTCGGCATGATGACGGAAAAGGGCAATGGACAAGCGTTCGCCACTGAAGCGGCAAGAATATGTAGCGACCACCGGTGCACCGAGGTCACGGTGATGGATCTGCGAGGCCTATCCGCGGTCACGGACTTTACGGTGATTTGTACGGGTACGTCCGAGCGGCAGATGCGTGCAGTCGCATCGAAACTCACGGAATACGGAAAGAAGGTTGGCGAGAAACCGTATGGCGTAAGCGGGCTTGATGCGTGCACCTGGGTGTTGCTCGATTTTGTGGATGTCGTGGTGCATATCTTCGCACCGGCGTATCGCAATTACTACGACCTCGAACTGCTTTGGGGTGATGCGCCACGCGTGGAATGGAAACGCAGCGAATCAGCATGATGAGGCGATTGGACAGAATCGTCGAATAGGATTCACCGCTGTATCACCTATCCTGCGAGCACGAACTGAGCATCGCCCCTCACCGTACCGCCTACGCCACCGTAGGATCGTACCAGGATTGGTGAGTTCCTCACGATGCCGCTTCTTGCCAGCTGTTTATACACATAAGTCGATAAGGAGTTTCTCTAATCGTGAAATCGATCCTGAACGAATTGAATGCGCGAATTCTCAAAGCCATGCAAGCCAATGAACTGGACGGCGACCCATTGCTGCGCGTATCGGGTGATGAACGATTTGGGGACTACCAATCCAACTGCGCAATGGGTCTTGCTAAAAAGGCAGGGCAAAAACCGCGTGACGTCGCGCAGGCGATTATCGACAAGTTGAACATTGAAGACCTCTGCGATCCGCCGGAAATCGCCGGACCCGGTTTTATCAACTTTCGCATCAAGGCGGATTACCTCGCTGAAGTGCTCAGCGAAATCCCATCGGCATCCAATAATCGCAAGCCCGATGAGGATCGCCTGGGTATCGACCGAATTGACAAACCACTGGTGACAGTCGTAGATTTGTCAAGCCCCAACCTTGCGAAAGAGATGCACGTCGGCCACTTGCGCAGCACGGTTATCGGTGACTGCGTCTCGCGCATCCTCGAATTTGTTGGACACACCGTACATCGAGAAAACCACGTGGGCGATTGGGGCACGCAGTTTGGCATGCTCGTCGCCTACTTACGTCGCACTAAACCCGAAGCTGCCGAAAAACCGGATAAACTGGTCATCTCCGACCTCGAATCGTTCTACGTGGAGGCGAAAAAACTTTTCGATGCGGATGACGATTTCAAGGAGGAATCCCGGTCAACGGTGGTCGCTCTACAGAAAGGCGATGAGGCGACGAAAAAACTGTGGCGTGCGTTTTGCAACGAATCGTTACGTCACTGCCACGAGATTTACGACCGCCTCGACGTCAAATTAATTGATCGCGGCGAGAGTTTTTACAACGACCTCATGCCTGTGGCGTTGCAACGATTGACGGAGGCGAAGATTGCAGAAGAAAGCGACAAAGCGCTTTGCGTCTTCCTGGACGGTTTCACAACGCGCGATGGTGACAAACTGCCGCTGATCGTGCAAAAGTCGGATGGCGGATTCAACTACGCGACCTCCGATCTGGGTACGCTGTTGCATCGACTGGAGGCGTTGCACGCAAAGCGCATCATTTACGTCGTCGGTATTGCGCAGAAATTGCATTTCGACATGGTCTTTGCGACGACGCGCAAAGCCGGCTGGGCAGACGACAGTGTGGAGTTGATTCACCTCGGCTTTGGCAACATGCTGTCCAAAAGCGGTAAGCCTTTCAAAACACGAGAAGGCGGTACGGTTAAGCTTAAATCGTTATTGGACGAGGCCGTGGAACGGGCGCGCAAGGTGATTGTCGAAGGTGCAGACGATGAACACTCCAAACGCGATTCAAGTCTCAGCGATAAGCACATTCAAGAAATCGCGGAGGCCGTGGGTCTGGGAGCGGTGAAGTACTTCGACCTATCGCACAGCCTAAGCAGCGACTACAAGTTCGATCTGGACACGATGCTTTCTTTGGAGGGCAACACCGCACCGTACATGCTGTACGCGTACGCGCGGATTCGAGCAATCGGCCGCAAAGCTGGTGTAGCCTACGAAGCGTTGCCCACAAACGTACCGCTACAACTTCAGCATCCCAGCGAAGCGAAACTAGCACTGACTATCTTGCGATTCCGGGAAATACTCGACGTCATCGCTGCCGACCTCAGGCCTAATGTGCTGACGGACTACCTCTACGACCTCGCCAAAACGTTCAGCCGGTTCTACGACAAGAAACTCGGCGTACGCGTGGTCGACGCGGAAACCGAAGAACTGAAAATATCGCGGTTGAAACTGTGTGATCTGACTGCCCGTACACTCAAACTAGGTCTAAGTTTGCTGGGCATTCGCACGGTTGAACAGATGTAACATCAGGCATTTCCGATTTGACGGTGTGCTTTGCAGTTTAAGAAGTCGGAAATTAGAGCAAGCTCAAGCCGGGCGTAGCGTCCGACAACGTGTTTTGTGCCGGAAAGTCGACTTTGAACGCTACGTTTGGATTGAAACGGCTATAGCTAACGCGCCATTCCATGTGACCTGCACAGGCATTGGAAATGAAAGAACCATTGGAATAGCGCAAAGAAAACGCCCAGCCAGCCAGCTACTTGTAGTTGGCAGATGGGCATTGGTTATCTTGGGAAATGGCGGCCGCGCGTTCGTACGTCAAGCCCTAGAAACCGCTATAGGGAATCAGCGCCATAAAGCGGGCTCGCTTTACCGCCATCATCAATGCTCGTTGTTCTTGCGCAGTGGCGCTGTTGCGCTTACGCGACATGATCTTGCTCGAACCGGTCATGTGCTTACGCAGCAGATCGAGTTCTTTGTAGTCTACAATGGGACCTGCCCAGTCCTTTCCGCCGCGCCCGGGGAACTTAGGATTGGTGTGGTATGTCCGTTTAGCCTTCTTCGATTCTTGTTCCATCTGATTTGCTTTCACTATTTGCCTCAAGCCATCGAGGCTAATCTCGCTAATTCATTCGCTTCATACAACACAGCCCGCGGTCAATTCCCACCCTCGCCGCGCTGGGCCATGACCTCGTCAAACTCTTCCGGCGAGGCCTCCATCGACTCCTCAACCAACATCACCGGCAACCCATCGCGGACCGGGTACTTCCGCCTGGTTTCACGGTCTGTCGAGTAAAGCCAATCACCATGTAGAACCAGCTTCGCCCGTGACTGAGGACAAACCATGATTTCGAGCAACTTCGCGTCGATTTCGCTCATCCGTTACCTGTTGTTTGGATCGGGCGGACTCCCCTGACACACTTCGCACATGAAGCGCGAGATTAGGTATGTTAACGGCTAATCAAGTTGAATCAAGCCAAGTATATCCGCTCGCCCCTTTGACGCCTCGCTCCCGCTTTCATATACCTTTGAGGGTGAATTGTCTCATTATCAGACCTTAAACGACTTTGCGAGAGAGGATACCCAGGCATGTCCGCCAGCAACAACACATTGGACCCGTTCGGCGCAAAAACGAAACTCTCTACCTTAGGCGGAGATGTGCAAATCTATAAATTATCAGCACTTACAGACCGCGGAGTGGGTCAGATCGACAAACTGCCCTACTGCATGAGGGTGCTGGTCGAAAGCGCGCTGCGCAACCTGGACGGCCACGCGGTCACGGAGGCGGACGTCAGGACGCTGGCGAACTGGTCTGCCAAAGGTGAAGAACCCAAGGAGATTCCCTTTGCCCCTGCCCGTGTATTGCTGCAGGACTTTACAGGCGTGCCCGCCATCGTGGATCTCGCCGCGATGCGTGACGCGATGACAGCGATGAACGGCGATCCCAAAAAGATCAACCCGCTCGTGCCAGTGGACCTGGTCATTGACCATTCCGTCCAGGTTGATGCCTACGCCAGCAAGGACGCCGCCCGGATCAACGTCGGAAAGGAGTTTCAGCGTAATCGCGAACGCTACGAACTGCTGCACTGGGGCAAAAGCGCATTCGATAACTTTCGCGTCGTTCCCCCGGCGACTGGCATTGTCCATCAGGTCAATCTGGAATACCTCGCCTCTGTCGTCGCAACGCGCCAGATCAACGGTGAAACGATCGCGATGCCCGACAGCTTGGTCGGCACGGATAGCCACACCGTAATGATCAACGGTCTGGGTATTGTGGCGTGGGGTGTGGGCGGTATCGAGGCGGAAGCGGTCATGCTCGGTCAACCCATTTTCATGATTATGCCCGAAGTGATCGGCTTTGAGATGACGAGCGAGTTGCCCGAAGGTGCAACCGCGACCGACCTCGTTCTCACGGTAACGGAGATGCTCCGGCAACAAGGCGTCGTGGGCAAGTTCGTCGAGTTCTTCGGCGAGGGCGTAAGCACGATGACCGCGGAGAACCGGGCGACGATCGGCAACATGGCTCCAGAGTACGGGGCGACGATGGGTTTCTTCCCGGTGGATGGCGAAACGCTCTCCTACCTGCGTCGCACCGGCCGCCCTGATGATTTAGTCGACCTAGTGGAACGCTACTCGAAAGAACAAGGACTTTTTTGCACGGATGATGCAGATGCGATCGAATACAGTGATACGTTGAAGCTCGATTTGTCGACCATTGTTCCATCGCTCGCAGGCCCGAAACGCCCCCAGGACCGCGTAGCCCTTTCGAACATGAAACAGTCATTCAACGAATCGTTGCGTGCCCCCGTGGACAAGCGCGGATTCGCCCTCGCGGAAGATGCCCTTTCGCGTGAGGCGAGCGTCCAGATGAATGGAACCGCCGATAAACTCAAACATGGCTCGGTCGTCATCGCCGCGATCACCAGTTGCACCAACACCTCAAACCCCAACGTCATGGTTGCGGCAGGTTTGGTCGCTAAAAAGGCTTGTGAAAAGGGGTTGAAAGTCAAACCGTACGTGAAAACGAGCCTTGCTCCCGGTTCCCAAGTAGTCACGCACTACCTCGACGACGCCGGCCTGACCCCCTACCTCGAAGAGCAGGGTTTCCACACTGTGGGTTATGGCTGCACGACCTGCATCGGAAACAGCGGTCCGTTGCCCGAGCCGGTGGCCGTTGCGATCAAAGAAGGCGATCTGGTGGTCAGTTCCGTACTGAGCGGCAACCGCAACTTTGAAGGCCGGGTCCATGCATTGGTCAAGGCCAACTACCTGGCATCACCACCGTTGGTCGTCGCGTACGCACTGGCGGGTACGACCGACATCGACCTGTCCACCGAGCCGATCGGTACCACCGACAGTGGTGAGGCGGTGTACCTGAAGGACATTTGGCCAAGCCAGCAGGAAATCGCCGACGCCATCGCTCAATCACTCACGCCCGAGCAAGTGCGCAACACTTACCAAAGCGTGTTCAAAGGGAGCGACGAATGGAATCAGATCACGGCTACACCCAGCGACACTTACGCTTGGAAGGCTAGCAGCACCTACATCCAGAACCCACCGTTCTTTGCGGGCATTTCGGCGGACGTGGACTCGATCAAACCCATCAAAGGCGCCCGCGTGTTGGTGATGCTTGGCGATTCAGTCACGACGGACCACATATCGCCAGCCGGCGCGATCACGCCCGATTCTCCCGCGGGCAGGTACCTGATCGAAAACGGTGTGCAACAGGCGGACTTCAACAGCTACGGTTCGCGGCGAGGCAATGACCGAGTTATGACCCGTGGAACCTTCGCCAACATACGTCTTCGCAACCTGCTCGCACCGGGTACGGAAGGCGGGATCACTCGTTTCCTGCCTACCGGCGAACAGATGTCGGTTTACGATGCCTCGCTCAAATACATAGACGCGGGCACGCCGTTAATCGTCCTAGCGGGCACCGAGTACGGCACGGGCTCATCGCGGGATTGGGCAGCGAAAGGCACGAAACTGCTGGGAGTACGTGCGGTGATTGCAGAAAGCTTCGAGCGCATCCACCGCAGCAATCTAGTCGGCATGGGGATTTTGCCTTTGCAGTTCAAAGATGGGCAGAATCGCAAATCACTGGGATTGACCGGTGAGGAATTTTTCGACATCGAAAAACTCAGCGACGACCTCAAACCCGGCCAGGACATCACAATAACGGCGACCGACCCAATCAACGGCGAATCCAGACCATTCGTCGTTCAGTCGCGGTTGGATTCGACTGTCGAAGTCAACTACTACCGCAATGAAGGTATTTTGCACACAGTGTTGCGTCAACTCGCACGAACCTGACAATCACCCGGGCAAGTTCTATAGCGTTTTCGACGCAAACCCGGTCTCGGAAAGCAGCATTGGTCAGCAGGACATGCAACACCGGATTTATCCGGCTGGAGCTTGCTCTAGTCAAGTGCGGCGTCCGGCTCGGGCTTTTGCCTCTGTAGAAAACACGCGTTGGGGCGTTGCTCATTCCCTGGAACCGCTATGGATTCTTGCTAGGTACGGCTAATGGACTTGGCACCTGGAAGAAGAAAATATTCCTCAGGCGTCTCCGTAAGCCAATCCAAGGCAACTGCAACAAGTTCAGGGTCGAACTGTTTCCCGCTACAAGCAATCAGTTCCGTTCGGACCGTTTCCATGCAGTAGGGTTTTTTGTAGCTGCGTTTGCTAAACATGACGTCGATCGCGTCGGCAACGGCAATGATGCGTGCTCCGAGCGGAATTTCCTTTTCACCGAGACCTGCAGGATATCCACCGCCATCGAATCGTTCATGATGGTGAAGAATCATGGGCAACTCGGTCCCGAGTGACGAGACATGCCCCAAAATATCAGCGCCTGTAGACGGGTGTCGCTTGACGATGTCATACTCGACTTTGTTGAGGCGACCCGGTTTGATCAAGATCGCATCAGGAACTCCGATTTTTCCGACATCATGTAGAAATGCCGCCGTGCGAATAGACTTTACGTGACGCATGGGCAAGTCCAAACGCCTGCAGATGGTCTCTGCGTAATTCGAAACCTTCATGGAATGCGTCAGCACAAACGGATCTTTTGCCTCCGCGGCGGCAACGAGGGCTCGGGTTGATTCGAGGTGAGCACTGCGTAGTTCTTCGCGCAGCCGGCGCACCCAGCGAGACATACCATCGACACCTAATTGATCCACATTTCGCAGGCTTGCGGTTGTTTTAAGCATACCTGACCAAGTTGCAGTTTGGTTCACACCCGTCTGTTTTGCAAACTCCAACGCCATCAATGCACGTTTCAAGAGTTGCTGTTCGGTCTCCAGCACACCAATCGTGCTACCGACAATCCCAGCACAAACGGTAACTTCAAGGTTGGCATGGCCGCGGGTAGCAGATGTTTTGCGCATTTGCCGATTGCACCGATCAACCAATTCCTGTCCCGCAGCCGCATTCGCGTCTGGAATCGCAACGACAAACTGATCGCCACCGTAGTAGGCACACAAATCACCGCAACGCCTCACGCTTTCCAAAGTCCGGCCGAACCAGGTAAGCAATTCATCACCGAATGCGGTACTGTAGCGTTCGTTGCAGTGCGCAAAATTGTCGATGTCAAACACCACCACGCAAATCGGTTTCGATTGTCGCCTGCACAAGCTACGCAAACCGCTGAGGTGTTTCATGAAGGATCGGCGGTCGTGGCGCATCGGTGAAACAGTCCCCACAGCGTCGAAGCCATGAGAGTCACCTGCTCTACGGCGTTTGGCACTGGCCACGGATTCACGGATCATCGCCACCAAAGATGCCTTGAGCGGCGGTCGTTCAAACGCATCATCCGCACCTGCTCGAAAAGCCGAACGAATTCCACGGCTGTCCAACGCTTCGGTCACGACAATGACAGGCGTGTGAAGATCTTGCGACCGAATTCGCCCGATCCACTGTTCAATCCCACCCTCGTCCAGACCTTCAGAGCAAAGGACAATAGCGTCGGGGGAATCCCCGTCCGATAGAACTTGCAAGCTCGGCATGCCCAACGATCCCAGATCGTAACCTGCTTTAGCCTGCTGGTCCGCCTCAGTCCCACCGGGGGAGAGATACACAATGTTGTGATCGCTCGAAATCATCCGCGATGCTCTCCTGAAAAATAAACTCTGTTGCTGGTATCGTCGCGATGCCAGGTTTGCTTGATAAGGTGGATTGCGCATCCACGTGGGCCTGAACGGCCGTTTCGTTTTCGGGGCGTTTCAGATTTGTAAGCGGCGATTCGTGCGTTGCAGGCACGCTCTGATCGGACTTGTACCTTTTACAGACACTTCGCAGGATCACTCGAATTTCTGGAACGGCGAGGCCATTCGTTTTATCGCTCATAAGAATTTCTAGATGCGCTAACTCTCGGACTTTCCGCGCGGGTTTTAAGACGTTTCGCGCGATGCGTTTCTGTCAATCGAACCTGTTCGGCTTATAGAGGCTACCGTTCCATTTCGCCTTGCCACATACGCAACCTTTCCGATAATCACCTCCATGACAGCAAACCCCAATCCCGACCTACAGACTTTCACGCGGCATTTCATTCTGGGCACCGCCGGACACATCGACCACGGAAAGTCAACGCTTATCAAAGCTCTAACGGGCGTGGATCCGGACAGGCTGCCCGAAGAGCACAAGCGCGGGATGACGATCGAACTGGGTTTTGCCAAACTAGTTATCGATGACGCCGTATTCGGCATCGTGGACGTTCCCGGGCACGAACGATTTATCCGTACCATGGTCGCGGGCGCCACGGCGATCGACCTCGCTGTTTTGGTTATCGCCGCAGATGACTCGGTCATGCCGCAAACGATCGAACACGTCGACATACTTCAATTGCTCGGGGTTACGCGCGCAATTGTCGCCCTGACAAAGATTGATTGCGTGGACGCCGATCTTGTTGAACTTGCAAAAGTGGAAATCGCAGAATTGCTTTCGGGTACATTTTTTGCCGACACACCGATCGTCCCTGTCTCGTCCATGACAGGAGCGGGTCTGGATAAACTACGCCGGGCGATCTGCGCGATCGCGGCCGATTCCGAACCTAAGCCCGCCCAACGACCATTTCGCATGTGTGTTGATCGAACTTTCTCGCTGGCGGGTCGAGGTACGATCGCCACCGGTTCCGTACAACGGGGCGTAGTCGAAGTGGGCGATACGCTCGAAGTACTGCCCGACCAAGCTGCTTGTCGTGTTCGCAATCTGCAAACCCATGGCCAATCCCGGGAACGAGTCATAACGAGCCAGCGTGCGGCGATCAACCTCAGCGGCGTCGACAAAGACGAACTCATGCGCGGATGCGAACTCGCAACGCCAGGGTACTTGACGCCAACCAAAATGGTGGATGCGCGCTTGAATTGCCTTAACTCCTGCGAACGCGGCATCAAGTCGGCCGCTGTTGTTCGCTTGGAGATCGGAACCGTCGAACTGCCCGCGCGAGTAGTGCTGCTGAGTAAACCACATCTTGGTGCGGGAGAATCCACTCACGCCCAGCTTCGAACGGGGACCGCCTTTTGCGCCGCTTTTGGCCAACGATTCATTATCCGAGATGAGAACGCCTCCCGGACAATCGGCGGGGGTATCATTCTTAGACCCGTTTCCAGAAGACGCCGGGTATCCGTCGAAAAAGAACTGCAATCACTCGCACAGCTCGAGAGCGACAACGCGGCGGATCGACTCGAAGAAGTGCTACGCTACAACGGACTGGTCCGACCAGATGATCTGGTCATCTGTGCGCAAGCCGGCGTGGAACTCAACGACATCGAATCGCTTGTTCGAGAGCTGGAATCCGACAAGCGCCTCGTGCCACTGCCGGAATCGGAACTCATCGTTACTCCCGGCGCGGTAGAGGAAATCACCAGTCGACTTGCACGATGGCTCGCGCGTTTCCATCGAAACAATCCCGAGCTGCCCGGAAAACCTGTGGAAAGTGCCGTGGGCTGGCTTGAACGCCGCACGCAAAAAAACCAAGCCAAACCGCTGCTAGCATGGTGCGTGACGAAGAAACGCCTAAAGCGGCTTGGTCGTTTCGTCTGCCTGCCGGAATTCGCACCAAAACTGACTGGAGCGGACGAGCGTATTTTGCGAGAGATGATCGAAGAAGTACGCAAAGCTGGTCATCAACCGCCCGCTCTGACGGAACTCGCGTGTGCGAAACAAGCGGACAAAAAACGAATGGAAAGGCTGGCCTCGCTGGCTGCTGCTATGGGCGAACTGGTGAAAGTGGACGCCAAGCTTTACCTGCATGTGGAAGCGGAAAGCACGTTAAGAAGCACCGTCGCCGACCTGATTCGAAGGCAGGGTTCGATCACTCTTTCGGAAATACGGGAGGCGCTCGGCTCGACGCGCAAATACATGGTCCCGATGATGGAATACCTGGACCGGATCGGCTTTACGGCGCGGGATGGCGATAAGCGCAAACTCGCCCGACCCGCCGATACAAATCCCGAGGAGGACCGGTGATGAATGAAACCACCAAGCAACGCCTGCGGGCGCTGCCGTCCGTGGCAGCGTTGCTCGAACACGGCGAAGTGCGGGGCTGGCTGGCCGGTGTAAGCCGATCGGTCGTGGTCGCTTCCTTGCAGCAAAGCTTGGACAACGCCCGCGCTTCCATCGTCAAGGAACACGGCAACGGGACTGAGTTCGATACGGCTCGTTTGCTTCACGACGCCGAGCGAATTCTCCATGACCGCACCGCACCGTCGCTCGTACCGGTGATAAATGCAACCGGCATCGTACTTCACACGGGACTGGGGCGTGCGCCACTTTCCGAGTCCGCAATCGAGGCGATTGCCGAAGGCGCGTCCGGTTATTGCAATCTTGAGTACGAATTGGAGACAGGCCAGCGTGGGCGGCGGACAAGTCACGTGGCGAGTAAACTGGTTGAAGTCACCGGCGCGGAAGCGGCGACAGTGGTCAACAATAACGCCGCCGCAACCTTGATGATTCTAAACACTTTCGCCAATGGGCGCGAGGCCATCGTTTCGCGCGGAGAATTGATCGAAATCGGCGGCAGCTACCGGTTGCCGGACATCATGCGGGCCAGCGGAGCTCTCCTTAAGGAAGTCGGCACCACCAACCGTACGCGCCTCATCGATTACGAAAACGCGATTGGAGAAGAGTCTGCGATTTTACTGCGCGTGCATACCAGCAACTACCGCGTTGTCGGTTTCACAGAGTCCACACAGATCGAAGAACTTGTAGAGTTAGCTCGTCGGCGCGATCTGCTCGCGGTGGACGATTTGGGAAGCGGCGCAATGTTCGACTACTCCGCGTTTGGTCTGCCGCATGAACCCAGCGTGCGTCATGCAATCGAATCCGGCGCGGACCTGGTCTGTTTCTCGGGCGATAAACTGCTAGGCGGACCTCAATGCGGCATCATCGCAGGGAAGCAGGAATTCGTACGGCAAATTGAAAAAAGCCCGCTGATGCGTACCTACCGCGTGGGCAAACTTACCTTGCTTGCGCTCGAAGCGACGCTCGACCACTACATCGACGCCGCCGATGCCATCGAACACATCCCCGCTTTGTCCATGCTTGCGACAACCACCGATGATCTTGCGCCGCGCGCCAAACTGCTTTGTATGCAGCTTCAATCTGCACTACCCGAGGAGGATTTCCTCGTTTGCAGTGACACGACTTTCGCGGGCGGTGGATCGATACCTGGGCGCGAGGTGCAAACGGTCGTCGTACGCTGGCGCCCGCGCTACCTCTCAGCCGACGAACTCGTGAGGCGACTGCGTGAAGAGGAAACGCCGGTCGTTGCCCGCATCCGTGATGATGCAGTCTATTTTGACTTGAAGACGATCCTCGATGTCGACTTCGAAGCACTCGTCAAATCGGTTGGCTCGGTCATGGGGGAGGTCGAAGGTGATGATGAAAACGAGCAAGAAAAAGACGCGGTCTGATACACGGTCACCCCAGACCGAGATTGAATAATCCATGCCTACCGACTTTTATTTGGGAACAGTAACACGTTTGTCGTTGAAACCGAATAGGCTCAAATACAACGCGCCCCCCGCCCTGCGGGGTCAAATCGGACGGGGGGCTTGTCCAAGGAATCGGAGGTTCTTATGCGAGAAACACGTCGCAGCTTCTCCGCCGCACCGTGGGAGAAGCAAGCTGGTTACTGCCGGGCCATTCGCGTGGAAAGTCACATCTACGTCACCGGTACGGCACCCATCGATGACTCCGGCAATACGTATGCTCCCAACAACGCCTATGAACAAGCGCGCCGCTGTTTCGATCTTATCGAACGCGCCTTACAATCGCTCGATACGGATCTGTCATGCGTCGTGCGGACTCGCATGTTCGTAACGGACATCACGCGCTGGCCTGACTTCGCTCGCGCCCACCGCGAACGATTCGAGAAAAACCCACCCGCTACGACAATGGTGGAAGTAAAACGCCTTATTCAAAATGACATGTTGATCGAAATCGAAGCGGATGCAGTCGCTCAAACATAACCATCGAATGACACCGCTTCAGCCATTCGCCCGCCTATCCCGGGCGCAGTCAGCAGCGTGAATGCGGAACATTTCGCAATCGCTCGCGAGCCTCCTTTTCCCCCTCGCGATACAAACGGCGCAGCACTTGCGTGAAATTCTCTTTACTCATTTTCGAGTACAAAAAAAGCGCTTCGTTGTAGGCTGCGATGCTCTCTTCGGGAGACAAACAACTGCCCGACTGATCCGATTGTAGAAGTGCCGCAAGCAAGGACGCCATCTGATCTGCCGCCCTGTTCGCTCGCCGCGACGACTTTTCCTGACCGATTCCTTTCAGCCCCATATGAACTACTCTCGGAAGTCGTGGTAACCTGGTGATCCGCTACCTCAAGGTTCAGGGCTCCCCGTCGCAATGTAAGCCTACTCGACAATTAACACATAGCCAAATAGATTTTAAGGGCTAGCGAGAGGCATTTTTTGCGCCGAATTTCACATCGACAGTTTGCCCCGCTCTAGCGACAACGAAACACTACCTATTTGTCCAATTTGTCAATATTGTCCAATGCTTGCCCTTTGCCAACAATGGCCGTTTTACCGCCAACGAGCCTACTTAGCGCAAGATAGTCAAATTGCACCGCCTGGGACGTTAATCCGAGACCTCGTCACAGGACGACTCCATTGGCTTCGCCAGAAGTCACCTGGCGGTATGCGCGTATGCAATCGTCAAGCTTAATCAGGCAAACAACCCCATGTAGAGCGAATAGAGAAAACAGGCAGGCGTTAAACTTGAAACGGTCAATCACGTAGCGCTGTTTATCGGACTAAAACCAAACGATTTACAGAACCCATAAAAAGCGGCAAACGATGGCACGGAAAAGTCGAACATAATGCGGTTTCATGATCCCGGAGCAGCCTGTCCATCAGTTTCGCCCTCGAATGAGCCACCTGCGGGTGGAGTAAACGGCGTCTTCTTCAGTTCACCTTCGGCGTTCTCCTGCAGCTTCTGAATTCGCTGCTCCGCTTGCGACAGGATATCCCGACACCGCGCGACCAACCCCATGCCTTCTTCGTATTTGTCGATCGATGCTTCCAGGCCTATTTCGCCACTTTCAATCTGTTCCGCAATCGCTTCCAACTTGGCAAGCGCTTCCTCGAATTTCAGCTTCTTTTTGCTCATAACTATTCGAACAGCTCCAATTGTCGCTGGTTAACCACTTCCGACTCAAACGTTCCCTCGGCCGTCTCCGTCACCACGCGCACACCATCCGTCACTTCTTTAGGCGATTTGATGATTGCTTTCTCTTTTTTCACCCGTGTAATCGAATACCCACGTGTCAGTACCCGCTTGTAGCTCACCGCGGACAACAAATCCTCGTTTCGGTCAAGCCGCTGCCTGATATGAGCGAAACGGTGCGCAGTTGCCGTAGCAAGCTCACGCATCAGCAAGGCGACCCTCTCCTCGTACCTTCGAACGACCAGATGGGGCGCGTAACCGGCAAGTTCCCGCGACACATTCGCCAACCGGCGTCCCGATTCGGAAATTGCCCGATCCATAACCGTAGACATGCGTTGTTCAACTCGTGCGAGAGTCATGGCACGGCGTAGCATTACACGATGAGGCGCAATACGTTGTATGGTTTGCTGGGCTCGATCAAGACGGTCTCGTACGGTGCGCATACGCCTCCAGCATGCCTCCGACATACGCCTTACAAGTTCATCCACCTGTTCTTCACGCTTATAGACCAGTTGTGCGGGCTCATCAAAGATAGGTCTGCCCGCCGTCGCTGCAAACTCAGCACGAAGTGCCCGAACCTCACCAACAAGCCCCCGATCGATGCGCCGCGCGTAAGCGTCAAGCTGAGCCAACAATTCATCGAGTACCGGCACCGCCAATTCCGCCGCCGCAGTGGGTGTGGCTGCCCGCACATCCGCCGTCAAATCGGCAATCGAAATATCAACCTCATGCCCGACCGCGCTGATAATCGGAATGACGCTGGCATGAATCGCGCGAGCCACCTCCTCCTCGTTAAACGCCCAAAGATCCTCCAAAGAACCCCCGCCCCGTCCAACAATCATCAGATCCACCCCGCCCAGCGAAGACGCGTCTCGATTCACCGCGCCAATCGCTTGCGCAATCTCCCCGGCAGCTCCAGGACCCTGCACGCGAACGGGATAGACGAATACGTCAACCACAGGATAACGCCGGGCAATCGTCCGCAGAATGTCCGCTATCGCCGCCCCCGTCGGACTCGTAACTACCACAATCCGTTCGGGGTACGCAGGCAAGACCTGCTTATGCTCCGGGCTAAACAGTCTCTCTTTTTCCAGCTTTTCTTTGAGTTGCCGAAACGCAAGTTCGAGCGAACCCACACCTCTCGGTTCCATCTTCCTCACATAAAGCTGATAACGCCCAGCCCGCTCGAACACTTCCACACGCCCCGTCGCCATGATTTCGAGTCCGTCGGTGGGCTTGAACCTCATCGACGCTGCGGCGCTGCGCCACATCACGCACGCCAGCTCACTTGAAGCATCTTTGAGCGTAAAGTACAGGTGTCCCGAGCTGTGTCGCTTGAAATTACTGATTTCACCCACCACCTGTACGGACGCAGGCAGAATGTCAGCAATAGCACGTTTGACAAGCGTGGTAATCTGAGACACCGTCAATAGCCCGTCAGAGGCTGCCTTACGGGGTTTGGCGGGCGGCCTGATGCGATTGGGGTCGAAGGGCAAACCTGTCATAAACGGCACTCTACTCGCTCCGGCACGGGCAGGCCAGTTGCCCGCCAAGCTGGTATGAGTTGACACTTTGTACGGAAACAGAACGACGATTTTCATTTTTTCGTGTCGACCAAATCCGTGGTCGGTTCGTCCATGAAGGTGTACCCGGTGACGGTAGGCCGGGCGAAACGGTGCCTCAGCGTGTGGAGGATACGAAAATGGTGCGTGCAAGTGCTATCACAGTGTTGGTTGGGCTGGCAATCTATTTAACGGGATGCTTGAAACGCGCGGAACACGTGACCGTGTTTCCGGATGGCTCCATGCATGTCATACACATGATGCTGGGCGATGAAGAGGACGTACGACACGGCGATGCCATACCCAGTGAGGATGCCGGCTGGTTTGTACGTGAAGTCCTGCAGGAACCGAATGAAGACGATAACACTCCTGACTTGAGCTTGATCGCAATGCGAGATTTTCCCGCAGGGACGAAACTCCCAACCAGTTTCGCTCCCGAAGGCAGTCGAAAAGGACGCATCGCACTGACCATGAACACGGATGTCGCCGTCGAAAATCGCGAGGAAGGGACATACTACCATTTTCGCCGCGTCTACAATGGTCGCACCGTCGCACGGATTCAATCTCTCAAGCAGGACATTCTAGAAACGGACGAACTCAAAGAGTTGGGTGAAAAAGACCCGGAAACCCTTTCGCTTGAAGAAATGCGCACTTTAATTGCGGCGATTGCAGCCTTCGAACGCGAGAAGACCCTCGTATTTGTGGACACGGCCTACGAGGTGATGCGAGATGAGATTCCGCAAGACATCTGGCTAGCCGCCCGTCACGCCGCCGCTAAACCCTACAACGCAAAGCACATCCAAAAGCGCGCTTTGTCAATCATGAGCAAGAAGGCCGCCAAGGAGTATGAAGAAAAGCGGGATGCGGAATCGGAGCAAAACAAGGAATTCCAAGAACTTGAGCAAGAAGTAATTAGCGAAGTCAAATGTGCTCTTCAAACGACCTTGGCCACGAAAAAGCTGCCCGAAGAAACCATTGCCCGCTTCTTTGAACAAGCAACACTAGCGACGGATCGGCATGAAATCGACGAAGACCTGTCCGACGAAGACTTTTTTGTCACCGTTGTGTTACCGGGGAAAATCATAGGCCACAACAGCATGAACCACGAGCCGGAAAACTACTCGGGACGTACGGCACAAGAAAATGCAGACCTCGATGAGTTCGGTCAGGACGTCAAAACACGAATGAACACCTATCTGAAACGACTGGAAGGTATTCCATTCCAGAAAATCGAATGGCAGTTCGACAGTAAGTCGCTGTACAATCGAAATGTCGTCTTGGCAGTAAGTTCCTTTGTACAAGCTGCCAAGTAATATTCTCGTGCGAATGGCGGATGGGAAGTATAAAAGCGCAAGCAGAACGTCGCAGTGACGCGATTAAGTATCGAACAAGCCTCGATGACACAGGCGGTATCGCTAATGAACGAATCGCTTCGCGCCCAGGTATACGCCTGGGCGTTTCGCCTTCTTGGCAACCATCACGACGCAATGGATGTCACACAGGACATCATGGTGGTCTGGCTTGGCGTGGATCGTTCTCGAATTGAATGCGAACGCGCTTGGCTACGCCGGACAACAACAAATCGCTGCATTGATTTAATGCGAAAGCGCAGACCTTCAGCGGCGGGCGAAGCTCCACACCAGTGCGAAAATGCAGCTGATCCGCCAGCGCTCGATCGGACGGAACTCGCGCAAGCGGTCGCGAAGAGCCTGGAAATGCTGACCGAGCAGCAGCGCTGCGCCGTCATTGCGAAAGTCTACGACCGGGAAACGTTCGCCAAGATTGCCGAATCGATGGGTATTTCGTTGAGCACCGCCAAGACGCATTACCTACGAGGATTGCAGGCACTGCGAAGTAAGCTCGCTTCGTTTAGAGATTAAGCGAAGATCGGGAAACGGCACCGTCGAAAACATGGATGACGTGCATCGTAAAGTGAGGTGGGCTGATGAACTGCGAAACAATTCAAACGAATCTTGCAGACTATCTGGGCGAGGAACTCGACAGCCAGACGGTCGAAGCCTTCGAAGCACATTTGGCTGTTTGTTCATCGTGCATGCATCTTGTTAAGGAACTTACAGTCACTCAGGATGCGCTACGAAACGTCGATGAGGTT
The DNA here is from genome assembly GCA_028282665.1 of Phycisphaerae bacterium. Classification (GTDB taxonomy): domain Bacteria; phylum Planctomycetota; class Phycisphaerae; order UBA1845; family UBA1845; genus JANQHN01. Next base: position 18,244 of record JANQHN010000149.1, read on the forward strand.
TCTCTCGATGAGGCGCGTGGGCGAACGGCCTCATTGGTTGTCGTACGCCGTGCAGGACGCCTGCGCTCAATCGTCGCGGCTTCCATGAGGGCGGCAGCAATGATTCTCCTGGGAATCGTCATCGGTTCGCAATTCAACAATTTCACCGGTGATGGCAAACTTAGGGACCAACACGGGGAAACCGGATCTGTGGCGACGTCAAAAAAACCTCCGTTTCGTCCTCTGTTGAATGAAATGCGCCGGTCGATCAACCGATCAAATACTCCTACCCTTGCTCACGTGCATCCACACTGGATCGAACTGGGAAAATCGATGGGCGACTCACAAAGCAGCTTCACCAGAACCCTTTCCACCGCGCTGGGGGGATCGCATTAACCCGAAGCCATACCGGCCAGTTCCCCTGTGTTCCAATGGAAACTCTCATCGCAAGCCCGTAAACCCACTTTGAGTGGTTCTAAGCGCTGCCTTCTCGTTGTCACACGCCGTTTTCGAAGGCCATGACCGAAACCACTCGATACCGATGTGACATCTTAGTTACTTTGCGTTCATCGTGGCGACTTGGTTATACTCCTTAACTTGAGCATTTGTGGCCTATGCGAACGTAACATCCGCAGTTCGCCTGGTCGACGGTTACACTGAAAATCGGAATTCAGCAAAACGAACGGAGAAGCGTAGTCATGAAATTGAATCGTGTTTTTGCATTGGCCTTGGCTTTGATGGTTGGCTGCTTCGCCGCGACCGCTTCTGCCGCCGAAGATCTCGAGGCGCAGGTCAAGAAGCTCCAGCAGGGCCAGGATGAATTGCGCACCCAACTCGCGCAGATGAATATCACGTTGCAGGCAATCTTGCAGGAGATCAAGAAGTCCGGCGCGGGTGGCGATAACGAAGTCGACAAGAAGCTCACGCAAATCCTCAGCCAAATGAACACATTGCAGCGTACGGTCGCTGCGGGCAACAAGCCCAACCAGCCGAAGAAGCGTCAACCGGACAACAAAATTTACGATATCGCGATTGGCGATTCGCCCTACATGGGCAAGAAGGACGCCCCCGTCACCATCGTCGAATTCTCCGACCTTCAGTGCCCGTTCTGCGTTCGCGAGGTGCCCAAGCTCAAGCAAATCGCGAAGAAGTACCCGGATGACGTGAAGGTCGTCTTTAAGCACTTCCCGCTGCGTATGCACAAGAAGGCTCCAATGATCCACGCCGCTTGCGAGCAGGCAAAAATAGAAAAGGGTAATGACGGCTTCTGGGAAATGCACGACAAAATTCTCGCTGCGGATCGCAAGTCCATCTCAAAGGACACACTGATTCAATTCGCGGAGGAGATGAGCCTGAACATGGATAACTTCAAGGCGCTCATGGCGGACGACACTCGCATCACGGCCTTAGCAAACAAAGACATGGCAGAGGGTAGCAAGGCTGGCGTACGTGGCACCCCCACAGTTCTGATCAACGGCAAGAAGCTCTCGCCGCGCAATTTGCCCGACTACGAGGCACGCATCAAGGAAATCCTCGACAAAAAGAAAGCAAATCAGTAGACGGCTGATTCTGCACAACGCCGATGGAACACAACGAGCCCGCGACGGCTAACTCGCTGTCGCGGGCTTTTCACTTGGATACCGCGATGAGTCGAATAGGCCATGATTCGGTCCATGAAAGCATATCGACGCCTCATCATCGACCACGCGGCCTTGCCGCTTACAGCGATTTCAATCCAGACGTCGCGTTCAAAGGCGATTTCCCGACAGTGCACTTAGCTGGAACCTGCTCTAGAGTAAGAAGTCGAGCAGGCCTAGCAGATCGAGAAACAAGCCAACAAAGATCACAGACCCCGCGCCGGCCAGGAAATAGCCGATCAGAAGGAAATATTGCCAAGCGCCAGCAAATCGATCGAGGTTGGCTAGCCCATAAACGGCGTGCAAAAATACTGCGATGCCGGATTTCAACAAGACGGCCGCGGCGATGACCCACGAATCATCATTCCATGACAGCACACCCCATATGAGATCCTGGTAGTCCACCACACCTGAACTCCCGCCGCTACGATTCCACAGCAAGTAAACGCGCCCAACAAACAAGTTGTGGATGACCAGAACCATGATCAACCCCGGCACGATGAAACCGAGAAACACCATGCGGGAAGCGGAGTCCCTGGTCATACACATCGTCAACCTTCGCTCAGCCAACGTTTCAGACCTTCCAGTACACCGGCTGCGCATTCGCCCCGAGCGTGATAGATCCGTTCTTCGGTAAGCGCCTTCAATTCCTCGTGCGCATTGGCAACCGCAATGCCTTTAAATCCGTCCTGCTCGAACATCTTCAAGTCGTTGCCCGAATCCCCTGCAACAATCACGCGCTCGCGCGGGATCGCCCACTTTCTCGCGATAAAGGCGGCGGCGCTGCCCTTATCGGCGCCGGCGGGCAAGAAATCCAAATCACGGGCGGAGCTGTATACGACACTCGCCTCAAAGCCCGCCATACGTACTTTGTCATCCAGGCGGGCGATATCTGACTCACTCGCGCCGTAAAGGAAATAACTGAGTTTGTGCGAGGTTTGCACCGTTTTCGGCTGAAGCACAAGCTTTTTCTCATCAGCAAGCAAAGCACGAATGGCTTTCGCGTCCCAATTTTCTCCGATAGCCTCGTACCAATCCGACAATACCTCGCCGCTGGGATAAAGCCGGATGTTCGTGCCCACCCCGCTAATGATCGCGTCAGGCGACGGCAACGCAAAGGCTTCAATCGATCCTATTACTGAATCGTGCAAGCGCCCCGATGAATAGACAAGAAAAAGTCGTCGCTTTTGGTCAGCGTACCAAGTCGCAAATCGCTCAAGCGATTCATCATCGCCCAAAAGCGTGCCGTCCAGATCGCTCACCAGCAGGTACTCCCGATCGTCTAGCTTGCTCATCCAACTTCCTTCCAAACATGACTGGCGCTAAATGCACACTTTACGACCGACGACCTCAATCAGAAACAATTTCAATTTTCCAAACTCCACCGCCCTCCTCCTCGATCTTTGTACTCACGCCAAGGAACTTCTCGATTACCTCCGCGTTGGTGTATGTGTGCAAGCTTGGTCTTGTCGTATGAAACGAACCACCGCCAACCAGCGAGAACGGAAGTAACAGTTGGTCCGCCAGATGCTCTCCCACCGGAACCTCCGCCCGCAGATAGGTATCGAGCGCCGAACAGGCACGCAACGCAACCTCCTCAGACCGCACACCTCGCCGCCCAAATTCGGTGACAATCTCCGACACTCGCCCGTCACTTACTTCGAGCATCAGAATATTTACCGGGTCTTGCACGCCTTCGAGCACTTCCACGTGGCATTCGCTCTTGCTGAATCGCAGCTTTTTGCGAACCTGTTCCACTTCTCGTTCGGCGATGTGTTCTGGAAGGTTCGCCACACACGCAACCGCTCGACGATATGTAATTGCGCCACGCTCCAGCAAGTCAATACGAGCCAGTCGATTCGCCTGCTCGACCGCAATCCCTAAACGACCTCCACCGCTCGGGAA
>JANQHN010000218.1 GCA_028282665.1 Phycisphaerae bacterium
CATTGGCAGTTCTGTGGAGTTTGACTGGTGTTGTGTGGATACGGTTCGGACGTTGGCCGCGCTGGGACGCAAGACCGTGATGCTCAACTGCAATCCGGAGACCGTGAGCACGGATTACGACGAGTGCGATCGGTTGTATTTTGAAGAGATTTCGTTCGAGACCGTTTGCGAGATCACTCGTTTTGAGCGTTTGGCAGGGGTCGTGGTCTCGATGGGAGGGCAAACGCCCAACACGCTTGCGCCGCGTTTTGAGGCGGCGGGCTTGCCTATTCTGGGGACGGCGGTGGAGTCTATCGATCGATGTGAAGATCGACACAAGTTCTCCGCTTTGTGCGACGAACTCGGGATCGACCAACCCGCGTGGACGGAAGTGACAACGGAGCATGAGGCGCGGGTGTTTGCGGAGCGGGTGGGGTATCCGGTGTTGATTCGTCCGTCGTACGTACTGTCGGGCGCCGCGATGGCGGTGGCGGAGGACGGCGCGAGCTTGTCTCGGGTGCTGGAGCGTGCTGCGGATATTTCGTCCGATCATCCGATCGTCCTGACGAAGTTTATTACCGGTGCCAAAGAAATCGAAGTCGATGCGGTCGCGCGCGATGGCGAAATGCTAATCTACGCGATGGCTGAGCACGTGGAACATGCGGGTGTGCATTCCGGCGACGCGACGTTGGTCCTGCCGCCTCAACGGACCTATATTGAAACAACGCGCCGGGTGAAACTGATCGCAGCGCGAATTGCAAAGGCATTGAGGATCAACGGTCCGTTTAACATCCAATTCATGGCGATCGAGAATCACGTGATGGTTATTGAGTGCAACTTGCGGGCGTCGCGTTCATTTCCGTTCGCGTCTAAGATCCTCAAGCACAATTTCGTGGAGCTCGCAATCCGAGTGATGCTGAAGGAGAAAACGCCGGACATTGCGGTGTCGACGTTCGAGCTTGATTACGTTGGCGTGAAGGCGCCGCAGTTTTCTTTTACGAGGCTTAGTGGAGCAGACCCGGTGCTTGGCGTGGAAATGTCGTCGACAGGCGAAGTCGGTTGCGTTGGACCGGATTTTGAGGATGCGTTTTTGAAAGCATTGCTTTCGGTTGGATTCAGATTGCCGCTACGAGCCGCGATGTTGAGTACAGGACCTGTGGCGGACAAGGCTGCGTTCTTGCGGGGGGCTGCGGCGCTGTCGGATAACGGTGTGAAGCTGTACGCGACGCGCGGAACGGCTGCGTTTTTGGCGGGACACGGTATTGATGTAGCGGTGGTGACTTGGCCTTTGGAATCGGGTTCGCCGGGTTCGATCGAGTTGATTCAAAGCGGCGAACTCGATTTGGTGATCAACATTCCTAAAGACGCATCGGAATCGGAACTCACGAATGACTACATGATTCGGCGGGCGGCGGTGGATCATGGTGTGCCGTTGATTACGAACATTCAACTGGCGCAGCGGTTTATTCACGCGTTGTGCGAGCGCTCTGTTTCGCAGCTCGAGATCAAATGTTGGCAAGAGTATTAAACGGCTGTTTGTGACCAATACACCCAGCCTTGTGCCAAAGGTAAATGGGCTGTTCCCTTTGTTGTCATGGTGCAACGCGGAAGGCGATGCTCGCTTCCGTCTCGCCGTTTCGTTTGAGGATCCCCGCCCACTCGCCGGCGCGGAGCTCCATGCCTTGCGTATTCCACGCGAATCGCCAAAAACTTGTGGAATTCGGTTCGTCGGTGATCACCAACTCGGCTGTGCGAATCAACTGAGCCGATGGATTGACCACTTCGAAAGTCAGTGTGTCATCTATTTCTGCGTTGAGTACTTCCACCCATCCGAACATTACACCTTGAGAGAATTCGATGATAGGTGGATTTTCCGCCGGACACGTCGCTGCAGAGTCGCAACTCTCATTGCCTACGCCGATACCCCGAACGTAGAACGTATCTTCCATGAAAAAGCTTACGCTCGCCGGCTGGCTGTGCTTTACGCCGTCGAACGCAATGAGTTGAAAAGCTACTCGATCTGATCCTGCGCCAAAGGGGAGCGAGAATGAAGTTTGTGGTGCAAATGGGTCGAGGATGTCGGCGGGCGGGCCGGAAACTTGTGCCCAACGGTAGGTCAACGATGCTTCGGTTCGGGTCGTGGTGACGGTTCCGATTAGTTTACGCGATTGGAGAAATTCGATTTGGTCGTTTGTCGGTTCTTCGATACTAACGACAGGTGGAGGGATGAAGTCGACCGGTTTAACGATGAGCACGGGGATTGGGACGATACCTTCCACATCGCCTTTGCCTGTAATCACGCCAACGTAATGTTGACCTAGCAGTGTTTCATCCAGGCGGAACGGGATGGTGAATGATCCATCCTCACCAGCGTCGATAATGTCACATTTGAGTGTTTCATACGTTTCTCCATCTACAACCGCGAAGCAGGCGCGCGTCATGTCGTCGAGAATGATGCCGTCGATTTGATAGTCGGTGTCTGTTTCCAGGAAGTGTGCGGGGGGCGGAAAACCGGTGAGTTCGACATTGTTGATGGCAAAGGCGTCGTGCGGCAATCGAGAGGGAGCATACCCTTCAACGGTTTCCAGCGAGAGTTCATTGGACGAGACGGTCACATCGCCTTCATTGGGAATACCGTCATTTGGGGCGTAGTCCCAGAAACTGCTGGGCATGCTGCGATTGAGTACGTCTAGGACTTCGTAATGAAGGTGCGGCCCTGACGAAAAACCGGTGTCACCGCTGTAACCGATGACCTGTCCGCGAGCTACGTACTGACCGGGTTCAACGATCACACTCAGCGTGTCGAGGTGTGCGTAGATGGTTTGCAGTCCCGCTCCGTGATCGATCGTGACGTAGTTGGCCGGCTCGGTAATGATAGTCGTGTCAGGCGGGTTTGGGAGCGTATCTTCTTTGACCGCGATGACCCGGCCGGCTGCACTGGCGACGACTGGTGTGCCTTCATCCATACCCCAGTCCCATGCGTAGTGATCGAAATGTGTGTACTCGCCGAGGTTCCCCTGGCTGACGGTAAATTTTTCCGTTGCGCCGAATGGCAAGAAGAAGACCGGCCTTGTGCCGTCGGTTAGCGATACAAATTCGGCGGTGATGGTGCGGTCACGATCCATGACGACATTCGTTGCGGAGGCCGCACTGTTTACGCCACCGCTCCACCGCACAAACTGATGCCCCTGCTTGGGGATTGCGAACAGATCGATCTGTGTGCCCGATCGAACGTTGTAGGAGCCCGGATCCGGCTCAATGGATCCCTCGCCGACCACACGCAACGTGAGAACGAACTCATCGTTGGCATCGCCGCTGACTGTAATGTAAATGCGATCTACGTCGGTATTGCCTACGGCGTCTTCAACAATGAGGATGATCTCGTGTTGCCCTGGACTGAGGGAAATGTCGGCGGTTTCTCCGCTGGCGATGTCCTGGCCGGCGCTGATCCATCGGTAAGAGACGATCTCTGCGATGCCTTCGCTCGAAGCGGTAGCGTCAAGGGTGAGGTTCGGACCGTTTGTGGTGGTTGAAACCTCCGTCGACGTCATGCTTGCATCCGCTTTGAGGGCGGCGCTGCCGGTCGAGCCGTTGTCTGTAGGAAGCGGTGTACAACCCAGAAGGGTGCACACTATACCTGAGCAGGCTAAAAGACGTTGCGCAGCTCTTGTAGCCATAATTCGGTTCTTCATGTTTTGGTCCGTCCGAGAGTGGCGATGTTGCCGTTTCGTCCGTGAGGAAGCATAGGCGCGGCTGAGCAGGCCGCGACTTACGACAAAGGATTATTGCACACAAGTGTCTAAGCAAGCTTTGTAAAACGGTTGTGCATGTGTCGCATCTGATCCTACAGGTGGTCCGGTCGGCTGATGAAGAGTGCTGTGTATCAAAGGTCGTTTTGTGGAAAACTGGTGGCTCCAGGCTCAATGCTGAGAGATTCGGTCGGCAGAGAAAATATGTCGTAAGCTTTTATTTTGAATGTATTTATGGTTTTTTCCGTGCGGTGCGCGAGCGACCATCCGGTTTTCGCGTCGGATGTTTCAGTGCTGGTATCAAGTTATTGAGGTCTTTCTTCCGATAACGTCAATTGGCAAGCGAGGTTGTGAATTATTGGAGGATTGGACCAACCCATGATGGACTGGTCAGACGACTATCGCAACGGCATGGAAACCGCGCCCAGACGTCAGCCCGCCGTACGACCCGCGGTCCGCGTTCCATTCCACGAGGGGGGTGAGGTTAGGCCCAGTCAGGACATGCCACCTGCGGTTCTAAGCCTTGAAACAACCGATCAATGCGGGCTACGCGCTTCCTGGATGGACGACACTTGGTGGCTTGAATTGGTCAGCGAGTGGTCGGACGATCCGCTGACCGTCAAGATCGAGGCGACGCCGGATGCGCTACTCAATCCGGTGACGTTGTACCAGCTGGGTATGTTGCGCCGTGTTGGCGTTCGTTGGCATTTGGTGGGTTACGTGCAGGTATCCGATCTCGCCCGCGAAGAAGAACTGATCGAGATCGCACGGAGCCCTTACCACGAGGTGCGCTTCATCGAAACAATCACACCCCTTGAAGTTGCACGAGGTAGAACGGTTGGGCCCTGGAATGTGGACGAGGTCTTCGGTCGCATTCGTGCCGCTCAACAGGCAGCCAACACGCGTAGTCCAATTTTGGTTCGCGTTTCGTCCGGTCGTCGAACAGACTTAGGCCCAACCACCTTTGAGCCAAATCTCCACCAAGCTCATTCGGCCAACGAAACAAGTCGAAGTTAGCTTGTTCCTCCTTTGGTGGGATTGATCTTGCCTTCATGCATTCGTTAAACTCACCATTTGGGAGATGGTTTGTTGACTCGCAATCGGGTTCCGGTAGGAATTCGCGCCGCCGCAAACCGCGTACATGACTATCCAAGGAGCCAAACTGGGGGTAATTCATGTTTCGACGAACGCCGCGCTTCACTCACAAAAATTTCGCCGTACTGGTGATCAATGTTTTGGTTTTCGTATTCTGTGGCTTTGACGGCGCAGTTGCGGCCGTTGATGGAGCGCCTGAGGAAAAACGAGTGTGTGCGCCTGCATGTGGGCATGGAGAAGGCAAGGCGGACCTGTTGTGCAGTCATGCGCGTGAGAGTCTGATTGCAAAGCGGGGTATTCCGATTCGCGCGATGAACCGCGAGGCCGATGCGGACACGGACGTTACACATTATTCGTTGGACATTCGCGTCATGCCGCAGATGCTCGGCCCCAGTTTGATTGACGTGGCCGTTGAGGGGGCGTGCACGATTACGGCGAGCCCGACAGTCAATGGGTTGAGCCGATTTACCATCGACCTGCGATCGAACCTGATTGTTGAAAGCGTTACGGGCGACCTTGCTACCTACCTGCGATCGGGCGATACGATTCTGGTTATGTTGGATCGCTCTTACGACGTGGGTGAATCGTTTCAGGTGACCGTGGTGTATTCGGGATCTCCGGACAGTAGCGGTTTTGCGGCGTTCAAATGGTGGATGCGGGCGGGGTATCCGGTCATCGCGACGTTGAGCGAGCCTTACTACGCACACTATTGGTGGCCTTGCAAGGATGCATTGAATGACAAGGCGACTTTCGATACGACGATTACTGTACCCGATCCTCTCGTTGCGGTTTCCAATGGCATTGACCTTGGTGCCCAGCCTCTCCCGGATAACGAGACGAGGTATTCCTGGCAGGTGACGTATCCAATGATACCCTACCTGCTGTCGATGGCGATCACCGCGTACGAACGATACGACCTGGAATGGATGTACGATGCGGGACAAGGTCCTATGGTCATGCCGGTTCCATGTTACGTTTATCCCGACCATTGGGATTTCAACCAAGATCAACCCTACGCCAGTCACAAAACCGGTTGCGATGAGCTGCCTGACATGTTGGAGGCGCTTTCATCCGTGTACGGCCTCTATCCATTCGTTGAAGAAAAGTACGGTGTGGTGGAAACGGGCGGGTCGGGCGGCATTGGCGCGAGCATGGAACATCAAACGATCTCAAGCATGTCGCGGGTTTCGAATTTCACGGACATTATGACGCACGAACTCGCTCATCAATGGTGGGGTGATGAAGTGACTTGCGAGACTTGGTACGACATTTGGCTTAATGAGGGATTCGCGACTTTTTCGGAGGCGTACTACCGCGAGCTGCGCGACGGGGATATGGCGGCTTACTGGCAGCGGATGGAGACACGCCGGCCGGGGAGTCCGCGTAACCAAGTTTATCGTACCAGCATCAATTTCGTGGGCGACATTTTCAGCGGGAACGACGTCTATGAAAAAGGTGCGTGGGTATTGCATATGCTGCGCGGTGTCCTGGGGGATGAGGCATTTGAAGCAGCCATTAACGATTATCGCAGCACATTCGCGCACGATTCGGTGACGACAGCGGAGTTTGCCGCAGCAATATCCGCCAGCTTCGGGAATGACCTGACGTGGTTTGTGGATCAATGGGTGATGAATCCGGGAGCGCCGGACTATCGTTGGAAGTATGAAACACAAACGATCGATGGCCGACGTTTCGTCAAAGTTGCCATCGAGCAGACGCAAGACGCGCAAGGGTACGGCCTGATTGTCATGCCGATTGTGTTCTATGTGGAAACGCCATCGCAGGGTGTACAGAAGCGTGTGTTCAATGACGAATGGTCTGAGTATTACATCTTCGAGGTGCCTGAGGTCGTGGTCGATGTTCACTTCGATGAAGCAGAGGGTGTGGCTACGAGGAATTGGATCTTGGCCAATTCCGTCGTGAAAGAATTGACATCGGTGAGCGCGCCGCCGGTCATTATCGATATAAGGTTCGATCCGTTTGCTGACGTGGGAAATTCGACGCTCGAATTGATCTTCAGCGAGAACATTGGATCGTTGGAAGTGTCGGACGTGACGTTGGGTGGCGTCTCGTTTGGTGAGCAAGTGCCGGCATCGATAGCTTACGACGTGTCGTTGCAGCGCGCGCTATTGACGTTTGTCAACCTGCCGGATGACACATATTTCCTTACGATTCACAGTACGGGCATCATGGCCAACGGGCTACCGTTGGATGGGGAAATTGACGACAGCGGCTGGTGGGACGATGTTCTGTTTCCATCGGGGGACGGTACGCCGGGCGGTGATGGAGATTTCACTTTGAAGAAGCGAACGGGTGATAGCGATGGGAATGGAGTGGTCGACTTATCCGATTTTGCATTCTTTGGGGACTGCCTGACCGGACCTGTTGAGGGGACGTATGGCGAAAGGTGTGCCGCGTTTGATTTTGATGTTGATGGCGATGTCGATCTTAAAGACATGGCCGACCTGGGCATTGTTTTTGAATCGAATTGATTCGCCTCACGACCGTGATCCGGCTGCACCTTGCCAGACTACATGGGCAGATCACGATACTTGTCCGCGGCAATTTTAGTGATGGTTTGCGCTAATCCGGATGACTGTGAATTTGCCGCTATAGCCGTTTCAATCCACACGTAGCGCTTGCTGCCGGCTTTCCGGCAGTACAAAACACGGTGTCGGGCGTTATACCTGGCTAGAGCTTGCTCTAGTTGGTCGTGAAGTTTGCAGTGATTGTCATATCGCCTGTGATGGTAGCGCTAATAGTGGCGTTGGTTCCGGTTATGCTGCCGCTCCAGCTTGAAAAAGTCGCTCCGCCTTGTGCGGTCGCAGTCAGTTGTACGACATCACCTTCGCGATAGGTCGATTGGGACGGTGTAACCGTGATCGTGCCCGTACCTTGTGGGCTGACGATGGTGGTTAGGTTTCGCGGCGGATAGAAGTGGGCGATGACCGCATTGTCGCCGGTCATGACAACTGTGGTTGTTGTGCTGGTTCCCGTTGTTCCACCGCTCCAAGTTTGGAAGGCGTAATTTCCCGTGGGGTTTGCCGTCAAGGAAACCACGGTCCCTTGTTTGTAAGTCGAGGTATCCGGCGAGACCAGTACCGTGCCCGCACCTGGAGGCGAAAGTGTGACGTTCAGAATTCTCGGCGGGAAAAAGACTGCGGTGATGGATTTGCCTTTATCTAGAGTGACGGTTGTTGGTTCTTCACTTCCGCCGAGCGCGCCTTGCCATTGGTCGAAGGCGTAATTGTCATTGGGGATGGGGTCGATCTCGATGGACTCGCCGATTGCGTAAGCGAACTTGGCCGGCGAGACTGCGATGGTGCCTCCGGCAGAAGGTTCGCTTGCCAGATCCAGCGTGATGGGTTCTTGCCAATCATCTCCCAGGATTGCTACGGTTTTCGACTGGGCGAGGTCGTTAAAGACTGAGTCATCGTGGAGCATTTGCAAAGAATCGACTTCGCCGGGTACGGTCGCGATGCCGATAAGCCCGAACGATCCGTATTCCAGCGTTTCGGGGCCGAACAGACTTGTCAGCGACATCGATCCAAACATGGACACCCAACCGTCGGCCCTGTTTGTCAGTCCGCCGGTTTCCGGCAGTGAAAGGGTGCTATCATCCTGGGCAAACGCAAATCGTAGCCGTGAAATGTTGCGGGGCATATAGTCCGCCCAAAGCGTAAATTCCGTCTGGTTGAAAACGTTATCGTAGTTTCGATCTGTCACGCGCACTACGGCTTGGTGAATATCACCCGTGAGGTCATCCGCACTTATGGCGTGCGACAGCCTTGCGATGCCCGCCTCGTTCTCGAACTCCACGATGATGTCGACTGTGCCGGTATTTTTAGGCGTGAGGTAGCGCAGGTTCCATTCGCCGCGTAAGTCGGCGGAGATGGATTCAAAAGCGTCTGTCAGCGCCGCTTCGTTCATCGCCGTGACGAAGCTTCCACCGGTTTCCTCAACCATCGTCTTCAATGTGTTCTGCGTACTTGCGACATCGCCGAAACCGATCGCATAAAGCGTAACGTCTTCCGTGATTGCGCGATCGGTCAGGGCTTGCGGGGTGGCAAGAGAAGTGGTGTCGCGACCGTCGGTAAGGAAGACCACGGATCTTACTTCACCAGGTTGACGTTCCTGGGCGAGGAGCATTTCCAGTGCGAGTTCGACAGCATCCCAGGCCCGCGATAGTCCGCCTTCGAGATCGCCTTCTTTGGGAATGTTTGCGACGATTTCGGACTTTCCAGGATCGTCCGTGCGTGTGAGTGCAGCGGCAATGCTGAAACCGCTGTCGAGGTCCGTCCTATCATGAAATTCCACTACACCGATGAACTGGTTGGCGCTGAAATGATCCGCCTGTACGAAGTCCTCGGCCGCTTGGACCATAGAAGGAATTGCGCCTGCGTGTTCCATCGAAGCGGTATAGTCGAGCACGAGGACGATGCGATGGAGGAGATCAGGTGCGGGTGTGACGAAGTAGCCACTTTCGGCGTAATCGATTTCCTGACCATTCTCGTATATGCGAAACATCTCGCGTGTAACGCCGGTCGTGATCGGCTCGCCCGTTGCGTCCTCCAGCCTCAAATCAAGCGAAACGATAAAAGGTGTTCGACTTTGGTCCAAGACCAGGTCTAATACGGGGGCGGTTCGCGATTGGCAGAACCCGTCCACGCAGATTTCGTCGCCCGCACACTCTTGCGCAGTATCGCAAGGGACAGGAGCGGGATCAATTTCGATAGACTGAGTGAAAACCTCTGACGCGTCGGGGCATACCACCGCGACGCTTAAAGTACCGCTGCCTGCGGCTGCCACGGTGACATCGGTCGAACATTCTTCAGGCGTCGCGAGCGTGAGCAAATCGATCGGTACCGCATCCCAATTGCATGCGCAGTCCTCCGGTGCGATACGTTGACTGCCATTTGTCGGATCTTCTTCGATTGAAGGAATGGAATCTTCGGAATCGGCGGTGGTGTTGCCTGTGACATTCGGTGCGGGAGCCACGAGGGTAAATGTGTCATTTACAGTCAGGTTATCGAAGTTGATGGAACTGTTCTCACTTCCAATCGAAGCTTCCGAAGTCGTGTCGGTGACGCAGACGCCCGCATCGCAGATTTCGCCTTCCGGACAATCTTCATCGATCGTGCACGTGGTAGAGGTCTCGTTGATGCACGTGCCCGCGTCACAGATCATGCCGGTGTCGCAGTCAGCGTCGGAAGTGCAATCGGGTTCGGCGGCAGCGGGCGTGCAGACGGCGTCGATGCATGTTTCGCTTTCAGCGCAGTCTTCGTCGGTGGTGCAAGATTGGACCGGTTCCTCAGTGACGCACACGCCTTCCAGGCATACCCATCCCTCGGCGCAGTCTTCATCGGCGGCGCACTCGGGAGTGTCGTTGATCGGGACGCATTGGCCTTCGACACACTGCTGATTATCCGGACAGGTAACACCTACACAAGCGTCGTCGATGGGTGTACCGGCTGGACCGCAGCCACAAAACCATAGAATCGCAACTGCCGCGGACCAAATCAATGGCTGCCACGGGCGAACAGGGTCATCGAGAATCGATCTGACGGACACTAGACTGCCTCATGGATAAGGGACACCAGTCGGCGCAAAACGCGACCGTGTTCGTAAACTACCGGTATTGGACTATCGGACGAGGGGGACGTGATTCTAGAATAAGCGGTCTAAATGAGGTCGGGTGAATCGTCATTCGATTGTCTGGGGCGATGTCAATGAGTCTGTGGAGAATAATATCGGACGCGGGAGGAACCATGTTGGCGCTTAAGAGGTGCCCGAAAGCAACGGTGGGTCTGATGGTCGTCTTGGCGCTTTGGATGTACGGGGCGAGCGGTTGCGCCCAGCGCAGTGCGGTGGACGTACGCATCGATGGCGAATTGCAGACGGATTTGTTTTCTTTCGATGCGGCCGGAAGCATTCTCAGCGGTTTCGATACGCGCTATCCACATCGACCTTGGTGTGCGGGAGATCGGATTCTTTTTGGTATTCATCTTAAAAATGGCACATTGGATAAGTGCTGGTATGTGCTACTGACATTGGAGCTTCCCGATTTCGTCCGGGATCAATGGGAAGGGATCGTTGAGTCTGGTGCGATGCCCGGCAGTATCGTGCTCCCATTGGGGAGTGCGGCTTACACAACTCCGGATGGAGGGCGGAACACCAAGCAGACGAATTTGTTGGACATTCAGGTGGAGACTTTTGACCAGGAGGGAAAGTCTCTTGGTGCAGCGCGTTCGCAAATGGCGGAGATGTTCATGTCGGACGGTATGTATCTCCCCTGCGCGGTGATTCTCAAAGAGGCAAAACGAAAAGGGAATGGCGCGAACACATCTTGTTGGACTGATGAAATGACGGGAGAACAAAAATGGGCTGTGCAACCATTGGCGTCGGGATCGAGTCAGGCTTTCGACGCGAACCTGTATGCTTACGGTTCGGTGCAGATGCTGTTTAGGGCGATGCAATCGAATGACCGCCTCGCTCCAATTTTAAGTGGCGTGGTGTCGGATGGACGGGTTTTTTGGAGTGCGTTAACGAACATGAGCCTGTCTTTTTACATTGAGGTGGATTGGAAGGCTGCGCATTCAGTTCAATTCGCGTACCCTCAAGAAGGTGGAATCGTTCGTGCGTACAGCATTCCGTATCGCATTTATCAGGGCTCCACCGATTTCCTTGTTGGACGTTTCACCGTTGTCGAGCCGGTGTCGACGCTGCGCCTTTCGGCGGGATTGGTGAGTGCGCGAGGTGTGAATCCTTCCGACGCCGAACGAGTCGTGAGTGTGCATTTGTTAGCTGCGCGCAGGGGAGATGGACCGGAGTTAATTGCTGGTTGGTCCTCTCCTAAACCGGTGAGCGACAATTAGTGTGGGCGTCACAACGTGCGGCGACTTGTGGTGATCGTCGATAACGTCGAATTCGCTCAACCATTCACAAGGAGGC
>JANQHN010000220.1 GCA_028282665.1 Phycisphaerae bacterium
GCCGCTGATTGTAACCCCTGCCTACAACGCGGCTCTCCCGGACTATGACCGCTCCAACAGGCACTTCTTCCTCTTCCCACGCTTGTTCCGCCTCACTTAGCGCCAAACGCATGAATCGTTCATCACCAGCCTGAATATCCACCTGATCAATCATTTAAAGCCTCACTGCAGAGCAATTAACACCAAATCAGCTGAAATCAAATTGAAAGATCATACTCCACGTGGACATCCTAATCCGACGCAAAAGGATCGCTACCATGCAGGCCATCGATGGGAATAGGAGTAACAAATGATCGTTAAGACAACTGGAAGAAGTACGAATCGTGTTGCCCGACATTATCGGACAATCATTGAATTGATCGGCCCTTTACAATTGAGTACGTTTTAAGCATCAAAACGCCATTATGGTGGACCGCCCGGCAACGAGGTGGTAGCCCCGTCAGCACGGTCTGTGCAAGATTCGATCGGGAGAAGCAACCATGAATCGTTATTCACGCGATATGAATCCGGTATGCGCGACGTTGATTGCGATTTACCTATCCGTCTGTCTGAACGGAACGACTGTCTGGGCCATTGATGGCGAAGCGCTGCCCGGCGAACAGGTCTACGTAGTCCGCGTGCCTCACGAACACGTCCATCCGCAAACCATGCCCGGGTTCGACCCGTGTTCGCTTGATCCGGAAGGCGCGGTCATGTTTTTGACGCAGGCGGAAATCAACGAGATGAATGCGCCAACGGAGATTGTAAGTACGCTCGAAGATTACGTCCGCGCATATTTGCCCCTTAAGACAATCGCCGCAGTGGGCGTGCCCTCCATTGAAAAACTGCTAGGGGACGAAGCACGAGGTCCGGACCCAGTAGATAGACCTACAGAATCAGATGGAGGAATCACGCCCGGTGAAGGCGGCGGCATTGAATACGACCGGTATCACACGTACGCGGAAGGACTCGCGTTTCTGAACAACTTAACGAGCGCGAATCCGAACATTGCACGGCTCGTGAACATAGGCCAATCAGTCGAAGGCCGTATAATTTGGGCACTGAAGATCACCGACAACCCAAACCTCGACGAGCCGGACGAACAAACAGCGTTCTATTGTGGTGTGCATCACGCGCGTGAATGGGCAACATTCGAAATGATGCTCTATCTCGCAGACCGTCTGATCAATGACTACGCCACTGATCTTCGGGTTCAAAATATCGTAGACAACGCGGAAATCTGGCTGGTGCCGGTAGTGAATCCGGATGGTTTCGTTTATTCGTGGGAAGAGTCACGTATGTGGCGTAAAAACCGCAGACTAAATGCCAACGGTGGTTTTGGCGTCGATATCAATCGCAACTACGCTTTCAACTGGGGCTATGACAACCAGGGTTCAAGCCCTGGGATGAATTCCGGCACGTACCGTGGTACTGAACCCGCATCCGAACCCGAGACGCAGGCGATTCAGAATTTGCTCATGACGGAGAGGCCCGCCGTTGCAGTCTCGCTGCATACTTACAGCCAACTCGTGCTTTATCCGTGGGGTTACACCTCGCGCATCACCGCGCAGGCGTATACGTCGTTGCGCGGCATTGGCGACGCTTACGTGAAGAAGGCAGGACGCAGGCACGGCTTCGACTATGTCGCCGGCCCCAACAATTACACGATCTATCCAACGAACGGTGACTTCAACGATTTCGCGTACGGCACCGCAGGAGCGCTAAGTTTCACACCCGAGCTCCGACCCGCGTCCAGTAGCCTGGGTGGTTTCCTCCTGCCGGAGGAGCAGATTCTTCCCAACAACCAAGAGAACTACGAAGCGGCGCTTTGGATTCTGGAGAACGTCGCGGATGCTCGGACAATCGTCGTACCAAACAGCGAAATATTCGGCCCCGGTACCAACATGTTCTCGGTTCCACAGACACCTGTCAGCATTCAGCCGGAGCAGGCGTTCGGCATGACGCAAGATGCGTTCGACAGTTTGTCCGCGTACATCTTCCGCGACCCGGAGGATGTCATCGTCGGCCCTTATTTCGGCGAATACCCCTCGCAATTCGAGGGTATGGGCAGCGGCAGCGCCTATCAGTTCGAGTATGACGAACTGCCCGGCCCGTGGGTGGATGAATTTACTTCGATGACGATTCTGCCGTACGTGCTGGAGGATGGTGCACGGGTGATGCTCGAAAACACCGAGAACATCGGCCTGAACATCGTGGGCGTACCGTACGATGAGCCGCTGCGCATGTCGAAAATCAAAGTCTACAAGCGCATCGTCACACCGGTGGGCAGCAACAACTTCGGCTATCGCGAGGTGGTGCTCGAATCGCGCAATGCGTTCGCCGATCTCATTTCACCCGAGCCCTGGCTTGATTGGTCGTGGGATTACACCGCGAGTAACGGTACGGTCGAAACGGCATTTCCGGGCGGAGGCGAAGGACTGTCCGAGTTTCTTACTCCATTCCGCGCCTATGAATTCGTGAATAACATGCCGTCGAGCAACTTCGCAAGCACAGACGAAACCAACCCGGTCTATGTACTCGCATTTCCTGCGCCGATTCGAGGCGATATCAATGATGATGGCATAGTCGCGATGGATGACTACACCGCTTTTGTCGGATGCCTCACGGGCCCTATCCAACAGATGCTTCCTATCGAATGCGAACTGTTCGATTTCAACCGCGACCGTGATATCGATCTGGATGACGCGGAAGTGTTTTGGCGTAATTTTGGCCTGCAGGAATAGATGCGGGAAAGCGGAACAATCCAGCCGGTTGCTAATGGGTGCGGTCGGCAAGTGGGTACCGCAATGCGTTTGCATGAACGTCCTCGCCACATTCAGGGCAGACTCCCGATTCGTTCCCCGTCAGATCGTACCCACATGCTGCGCAACAGCCGGCGCGTCGTCTGTGCCTGGCAATGCGATCGCGTGCCGCAGCAAGAATCGGATGGATAAGCAGCAGCAACACCGGCAACCAAATCCAAGTGCGAAACCCGAAAAAGTGCAACGTCGGCGCAGTGGGATCGTTGCGTGCTTGCCATTTGTTGGAAAGCCATGCATACGGCGGCAGGCTGCCCGCAGGCGCATGATAATACCGATAGAAAGACCTGTTTGAATCCGCCAGACGCACACTCATGTTTACGTAACCCAGACTTTCCTCGAGCACAAAGGGCTGATCGCAGCGCAGGCAGTAGACTCGTACGAGTCCGCCGGCGAAGTGAACATAAACGCGAAGGTTGCTCAACGGCGCGTACGAGCGATAAACGGGCATGAAATACCCGATTAAGCCCAATACGAAAATCACCATCGCCAAGCCTACCCCGGCGATGATTAGCGCTCGGCGCGTCATAGTGATGGCCTCCGCAACGAACCTTATTTATTGTAGCGGAATTTCCGTACGGAAACCGGGAAAGTTACGAATGGGGCTTGTATTGTCTTGTGGCTAAGAGAATTCGCAATGACAGGTCGCTTGGAATACAGACTTACCAACGACCTGTGATCATACGCGATCAAGCTAACCACGCCGTCGTCGACCAAATTCTAGCCCACGGAGTAAATGACGTTGCTTTCGCTTGTTTGCTTCGGCAACAACGGCACGTCAGAAAAGGGACGATGGGTGCTTCTAAAAGGAATCGAGGGATGAGGTCCTCCCGGCTATCGGGAAGCAAATCAATTTCGATTCAGAATCGTTCCGCCGCAAAGGCCGCACGGACACAACCCACCTTGCGTATAACGTCCCTCGTTGTGCAGGCGGAGACTGCTCAGCGTAAAGACCAAACCGCTATTCCTCTTCGAAAATGTGGGTGCCGGTTTGACCGTGACGGCAAAGACACCCTCATAGAAATCAATACGTCGCAGTTCCTCGTCGAACCAAAGCACACCTGTCGCGGGTTGGCCATAAACGGCCTCCAACCGACCGGCTAGTTTTTCAATGACGAGTCGATCCATTTTCTCCATCAGAAATGACTGGCTTAGATCGTGTTACGTACTTTGGGCAGCTAGTCCGATGAATAAGGTACGGCAAGGAAGGCGTACCTAAGCGATGTCACGAATGGCAAGTGGGCATTCGCAGCGCCGTATCCGACACTGATGCGCGAGGACGCGGCCGATGAGGGTATTGAGTTGCGCGCGTGAAGCTGAACGAAGCCAAACACGGTTTCGCCCTACTCCTCAGACGCTGAGTCATAAAACAGCCTTTCGGCCGGGCCGCGCGGTTCCGTCGATTAGTCAACGACGACGAACGCTTGCCGGCATGCATCTCATAGCGTTCGTCTCGCTGATACTCAGGAATCTCCTTGCCCTGATGACGCAAGGCCCATAGTACGCTCTAGCGGCAGTCAATGCCTGTGTAATGGCGTAGAGGATTCTGGAAAAGAAAGCCCATTGTTGCTAACAAATAAATTACAACTAACGTACAAATGATGTCAAAAATACTGGAACAAGTTACGGTTTGCCCTCATTGTTCGTATGATCTTCGAGCTTCGAAAGGTCCAATGTGTCCCGAATGTGGTGCCGATTTTGGTGAAAGCGGACCTGAAAGTCACCTTGCGGGTTTGTTTATCGAGCACGATGTGGCTGCTGCGGATACAATTGTCCAAAAGTTTTCCATTCCATGGCGTGTTGCGTTTGCCCCCAGGAGGGCGTTTGGGCGTTTTGTGCCTCTGTCCCATGTACTTGTAGCCTTTCCCTCGCAAATGTGGCTCTATCTAGGGATAGGCTTCGTGATCGTGGCGGTTGTATGGTTAACGTCACAGTCAGTACTTGACAGTATTCTTCGAGAAAAAAGCATTACAGGGTGGGGAGCAGCTTACTTAGGCGCGAGGCACGGTTCGCTCATTTTACTGCCGATACATGTTGCTATCTTATGGATACAGTCCGTTTTTGCCATTTTTATTGGACTGTGCTTAAAAAGAGAAATTATTTCTCTCCGGCAGGGCTTGAGGCTTACTGGATGGATTATGTGCTTGTGGCTTTCTGTTTCGTTGGTCGCCACAGCGTTCTATTGTCTTTGGAGGGCGGTGCTTGCGCGGATTGCCTGGCATGCATCCGGCAGTTTGCCTGCGGGGACCGATTATATTCTGGCAGTAGTTAATGATCATTTTGTAGACGTCATGTTTGGCATTTTGGCGGGCGTTGGAATGTTCAAACTGCTTCGGGCAGGTACATGTACGACCATCATAGGTATACTAGGATTGTGCCTTGCTTTTATTGGTGCATATCCTCTATTTTTGCAACTCCAGAAATGGTATATTATATTTATTTAGATTAAACTATTAAGACAATTGGTACGATCTAAAATTTCACGTCTGTGACGTTCGTGCACACCAAAGCCAGGAATCGGATTTCGGACGGCCGGTTCGTGTACCAGTACGGCACGTGGAACCAGTTCGCAAGGTCATCACCAAGGACGACGTCCAGGAAGATGCCGTGATCCATGCGGCTGAGTTCGACGGGTTGGATCGACGACTCAGCAAAACGGTGACGAACGCCGGCAACCTTGATGGGACATACGTTCATCTCTACGATGGGTATAAGACCATCGAGATACGCGACGGATCGGAGAACTCCTCTGCGAAATCGCTATACGCCTCTCTTAGAAAAAACGGGAATCTTGGGAATTGTTTCTACAAAATTAAATCATAATTATCTTTGTCCCAACAAAAGGAGTCATTGGCTATGTTGTTGAAATGGAAATTCGGATACGGATTTTTGACGACATTTATGCTGGCTTTAGTGGCTGGCTGCCATTTCTCCGTTCACAATCGGGTTACTGAGCTAGTAATCACAGATGTTAAAACAGGCGAACCAATCAGAGGCGCGGAAGTCATTGCAGATCACCTTCATGTTACGCCTGACTTCGTCGGAGCCCGCATTAAGTTGCCTTATCGCTTGGCTCCGACTGATGAAAGAGGAATTACTTATGCTCCCGTACGATCTCGCTCGCCGAATGAAACGCCCATAATTCTGCTCGCTATCGAGAAAGACGGAGTATCGGAGAGCTTGTCATTGAAAAATAGGCCTAACCAGCAAGTTGGCGGTGAACACTTTTCGGCACGTATTGTAAGCATTGATGCCTATAGTGTTCCATCAGACCATCAGCCGACCCTTAATGTGATAGAGGCATCCAACCCTCCTATGTTTGAGATTGATGGTTACGTTGACGGTTTTCGAGTCTGCTCGGTAGATGAACAAAAAGTCGTGTGGCGCATATCATCAACGGGATGGTATCTTGAAACGCTGACGATTGGGCAAGCACCGGAATCTTTCAACATCGTTTTGGCGAACGAACCTTTTGGAGAGTCTGCGAATAATCTACCTGGTAATTGCAATTTTGATATTCCCGATGATGCACCTACAAACTCATTCGCGGCCTGGGTGATTCCGGGCGGATTTATTTCGGGCAGAGTGGGGCCTGTCTTTTTTTGCCTCGACGATCTGGGGGCGGTCATCGAATGTGAAGAATAAGGATAAGTCCGAAGTTTGACGACCTCAAGATCGGTATCGACAACAACGCGGACGACGACATCGCCGATGCGGGCGATGACCTTTATATGGATGAGGACTTCGGTTCGACGGACATGGCGTTCGTGTACGACAACGCCGGCAACCTTGATGGGACTTATGTGTTCTTCTATGATGGACATAAGTTCATTCAGATTAACGACAGATCGTGAAACCTGACCACGCAGTTTATCTACGGCAAGTGGTACATTGATAACCCGGTCCTGATGATCGCCAAGGACAGGGGGCGTTTGTACTACATGCAGGACGCCAACTTCAATGTCATAGGATTGACGGACTTGGCCGGTAAGGTCGTGGAGCGGTACGTCTATACGCCGTACGGCGAAGATGACGGTGCATCAGGTATCGGGCTACGGCGATCGCGACGGCGACGGTGACGTAGACACCACTGACAAAGGCACGCCGGGTTCGACGTGCACGACAATGTCCGGTGATTGCCGTGTGGTCGACCTGGACTTCGACGCGGCAGACGGGACACTCTTCGACACCCTGAACGCTGGCAACGCACGGCACCCCGCACGAAGGCACTCGGCGCTGGGAAACCCCTTCGGGCATCAGGGCTTGTACTACGATGCCGAAATCGGCAGCTACCAGAACCGGGCGCGGCAATACAACCCGGTACAAAAACGGTTGATGCAGAGAGATCCGCTGGGACTGAAACCGTTCGCTGGAAGTGGGTATCAGGATGGGATAAGCCTATTCGCATCTGTTCAGAGCAATCCTCAAAATCGCCTCGATCCCTCAGGCGAAGCATGCCAGTGTACAGCAACCGCACCGACGGCCCCTTGCTTCGTCGGAACAAATTGCGGCAATATAAAATACACGACCTGCACAATTGTGTACTGTTGCAGTTGGATTGGTGGGGAATGCAGTGCGCGGAGATGCACCTTATGGCGAACTTGCACTGGAAAGCAAAAGTGGAAATGTGATTGTACTAAAAGTAAATGGAGATGGCAGTGGTGGTGGCAAGAAAATATGTACAATTGTAATATATAATGCAATGCACAGATAATCATTGTGCGTATATAGAGTCATATCGCGATCCTACAACGGAAATAAAATAGTGCTAAAGCCAATTCGCAGCGCAATGCCAGTATTGCTTTCTTTTGCAGGATGTCTTGTGTATATTGCTGCAGCACGTATGATGCTTGATACTATCTTTCTCTTTATTGGAGCAAGGACCTCAATAGTCAATTTAAACCGATTTGAAATGGCCTGGGTAAGCTTGACATTTGTTCTGTTGATGGCCGCTATTTTCGTGTGGAATTCCATCCGCCTCAAGCAAGGAACAGGGAAAACGTGTCCCAGCTGTGGATATAATCTTACTGGGCTTCCATCCCTTGTCTGTCCAGAATGCGGGGTTAATTGGCTAGCTCGCTCAAAGCAACAAGGGAAAGGCCGCCGCTATCGGAGACGTTTAGCTATCTATTCCGGAACCGTTTTCTTTGCTGTAACTTTGGGATTTGGTCTACAGTTGCACTATTTTTGTGACACTGGTCGCTTTTGTCTTATCGTGTCAGATCCAGCGAAGCCCATCCTCTGGAGTGGCGAATCTAATTTTCTTGATAAGCTAGAGTACGGTATGAGTCAACAGGAAGTTGAAGATTTGATCGGTTCTCCGACAGGATGGCAGGGTACTTGTGCAGATAGTCAATGTTCGACCTACTCAGAAAAAACGCTCTACTATGGATTTGCGCCAGACCAATATCTTATTTCGATTCTTCCGCCGATTACTCCAATTTTACACCATGAAGATTGGCGGTATGGTCCGATCCTTACTTTTGATGAACATGGTCGGCTTCAGGCGATAGAAAGACAGCCGTAAGAAATCGACAAGTTCTCCACTGATTTTGAGGATGAATTTCTTTGCCATTGGCAGTAGTACTGCCGACGACGACATCGCCGATGCGAACGAAACGTTGATTCACCATGCCTTTGGCGACACGGATGTGTCGCTGAGCTACTGCCACGCGGGGAAATCTGGTTTCGAACGAGACGCACTACTACGTCTACGACACCAGGAACCGTCTCCAGGGTGCGATTACTCCAGGATTTACGTACGTCGTAAGCGGTGGATTCGAACGACCAAGAAGTATTCGGATTCCAGGACTCCTAAGCGAAATTGGAGGGAATGCAATTGTCGAAGGAGGATGTTTTTAATGCTCAGTACTGCCCATATTGCGACTATAACCTGCGTGGTCTTACCGGAGAGCGATGCCCTGAATGTGGTCGAATTTTCGACAGATCGAAGATACCTTGGCAAGATCAACCACCAACACGGATAGGCGCTGTTGCCCGCTTGGCGTTTGGATTGATGGTGCTGTTCTCCGTAGCAATGCTCATGTGGAATCCCACTGTGTGGCAAGGTTACGCCGAGATGGCCGTAATCATTGCGGGATGGTGTATAGCCGCAATTTGGCTGTTGTTGCGACGCGAGTATCTCAGCAAAAAAGAAAATGCATCAAATTTGCTATGGCTACTACTACCAGCTGTGGGGATGAGCGAGCACAATCAAATCACTGGCTTCCCTTCTGATTTATTGAATTGCTTTTCAGGAGGAGTGGCAGCCACAGCGGTCGTATGTGCTTTTGCACGCAATCCCAAACAAGTTGCAGGTACGGTGCTTCTTCTTGCATCAATCGTTTTCGGATATCTAGGATTGCTCAATCTCATTTTTGCAGTCCTTATAATTTTGTCAGTGCTACCTAGAGACGACTATAGCTTCTTAGGGCTGCATAAATTACAACCTGGCTTTTTAAGTGATTTACTGTTTGTATTAGGCGGCGCAATCTGGTTGATGGGATCGTTGCTGTGCGCGCTCATTCGAAAGCGGATCCTATCGTTGCATGCTCACATTTGATTATTTTCATTACGCAATTAGTACATGTCGCTTATTTGACCATACAGGCTACCACGCATTTAGCCTGCGATGAGGCAATTCTTTATAATCATGCAGCGATAGTCCACCTGGCCTTTTTACGACGACAGCGGCAGCGACCACCTCAAAGTCTGGGTGGACGGCACGCTTGAGATCAGTGCGCTGGACGCGGACGTTTCCGCGGGTGCGTTTGCGATGGGCGGTCAGAATCCGAAGTTTGACGATATCAAGATCGGTATCGACAACAATGCGGGCGATGACCTTTATATGGATGAGGACTTCGGTTCGACGAACGTAACGTTTGTGGTACGACAACGCCGGGAATCGGATTTCGGACGACTGGTTCGTGTACCACTACGACGCGTGGCACCGGCTCGTCAAGGTGATTACGAAAGACGACGCTCAGGAGGACGTCGTGATCCATGCGGCCTAATTCGACGTTGGGTTCATAAATGGGATTTCACCGTCGCCGTCCGCATGGCGCCACGACGAGCGTGACAACGACCTGATAAGAAGGCTAGGCGGGAGCTTTCGCCACACCCTCGTCCATGGCCTTTTTCCGCGTTTCCACGTCCAGCCATTTTCGCCCCAGCCACAGCGTGATGGGGGAGATGATGGTGCTGATCCCAACAATGATCCACATCAGTTCCGTATTTCTTTCACCTTTTTCCGGGCACAGGTGCAACAACAGGAAACCGGAGGCGGGTCCTGCAGCCACTTTCGCGAAGAACATCGGCGCCTTGGAATAAGCCATATAGCTGGCTTCCCGGCCCGGAGGGGCGATGCTGGCGGTGTAGTCATAAACCCGAGGCGAATAGATGGCCTCGCCGATGGACAGCACTACCTGGAAAAGAACGATGTAGACGATCGATTCACCAAACCCCATGAAAAAAACAGACCCGGCCGCTATGAAGCTGCCGTAGAGGATGACCTTGTAGGCATTCATTCTGCTCGTGATGGCGGTCATCACGGGAACCAGAACGATCACAATCGCCGGGTTGATGGCATAGAGCCTTCCGGTCCACTGCTTGAGATCGATGCGCTCCATGTATAGGGGATACAGGGAGTGATTGTACTGGAATATCATCTTGACCATGACAAGGAGACAGATGAAAACGATAAAGACCCAAAAGGTCTTTTCGCGGACAACCTCCATCATGACCTGATACGGCGATCTCTTGGAATAGGTATCGGGCGCTTCGGTCTTTTTCGCCTCTGCAGGGTTTGGCGCCTCGTCCCCCTCTGACTCCTTCTTCGGGATTTTCGACCGGATACAGAAGACCACAATAATCATGGACAAGATCGTGGTGACCACGGCCACGAGGAAGATCATCTGCGTGGGGCGCACAGTTATGTTGGCGCCGAGCACGGAGAACTGAATAGTTTGAGTGAAAATCTCACGCAACCAGTCCAGGCTCAGACCCGCCAGAAGGCTGCCCACGTTCATGACCACGTAGTACCAGGAGAAAGCGAACTTCTGCGTCGGTTTCGTACTGAACAACGCAACCGCTGCCGCGAGGAGGGGGATCATGTAGGCAAATCCTACCGACAGTACAAAAAGTCCGGGGTAGACAATCCAGGGTGATGTGGTGAAGGAGATGGACATGCGCCCCACCAGCGCGATGCCCAGTCCCACGATCAAGGCTTTCTTGATGCCCAAAGAGTCGGCGATAAAACCCACAAACAGCATGAAAAACGACATGGACGCAGAGAATATGCCAAAAATGGTCCCAGCTTTAACATCCGAAAGGCCCATGTCCTGGGTCAGGAACGCCATCAACACCAGGACGGAAGAAAAGTAACAGAGGCTCTCCATCACTTTGATCAGAAACGTGAACCAGATTTCTCTGGGGCAAGTGAACAGGCCTCGCAGTCCGTTGATGTACTCGTGGAAAACGCTGCTTACCAGGCCTCTGGATGGAGCAGACTGCGTTGAAGGCATACTCATGGTGCGAGCACTTTCTTAGTTGGGATTTCCCATTCACCTGTCCGCGGGCAGCCATTTTAGTCTCGAGGGTGTAACGGTCCACCGCCATTTCCGCGACCTCCATATCGCGTAGCGGCGCAGCCGAACCCACGACGTCCAGTTTGGGAAATCGGAGTGGGTCACTTCTAACCACTTTCCTGATAACGAACCAAACGATGGCGTCCGAAATTGTGACAAAACAACGAATTGAAATTTTGGTTGCGGCAAACCGCAAAGCGGATAGGTAAACTGATAATTAATGGGAGGCGCTGGCCCGGGCTTGGTCGTCTGAGGTAGGGTGTTACAGCTCAGGCCAGCGCGCGACAAGTGTACTCTTTTGTCACATGGAGATTCAACCGAACCAGACGGCAGGCATCGACGACGATTAAACCCAAATCACCAAAC
Organism: Phycisphaerae bacterium; assembly: GCA_028282665.1. GTDB lineage: Bacteria > Planctomycetota > Phycisphaerae > UBA1845 > UBA1845 > JANQHN01. Next base: position 11,750 of record JANQHN010000220.1, read on the forward strand.
ACGCACTGAAGCTTACCAAACCCCACAGAATTAAATAATAGATCACAATTATCGCTTAAGGCTGCAAAAAACAAGTTGTCGTAATTTGTCTTTCACAGCTTCAAAAAAACAGGCGACGATCGCTAGAGCAAGCTCTAGCCAGGTTTAGATGGGGATGAAAACTCGCTGTTCCGGGTTAGTCTATCGAGCATCGTTTATTGGACTAGCCCATCTAACACAGGAACAACGAGCATGAACGTTTCTACCATTTTTGTCGGTTTGGACTACCACCAGGCATCGGTACAGGTGTGTGTGGAAGATTCAACAGGCCGGGTGCTGCTGAATCGGCGGTGCCGCAACGACTATGCGGTGATCGCGGCGGCGGTTGATCCGCCACACGGGTTGGCGAGTGGGCTTGGCTCATCCGGGCTATGTGCAGCGTCTCAAGGGCAGCCCGGACAAGACGGATTTCAGCGATGCGCGGCTCTTGGCGGACCTGGAGCGTGTGGGGTATGTCCCGCGGCTCAATCAGAGATGGTGAGTTGAGAAGATCAAAAAGAAGCGGGCTTAAGGCAATCACATTGGCCAACCCGCGCCCCATGAACGCGCGCGACGATCCGTCTTTACGGTTCCGGCGCCAATTTAGTCGAGTTTCAACTGCGGCACCCCATAACTGAGCCGACATCGCGAGCCACGCGAGGAATATACCTCGAGTCGGGCTGAATAACTGCGTAGAGTGATAAATTTATGTTAAAAAAGGCCGTTTTAACTTTAGTTAATCCTCATGGAAACCTTGTGATTGTCAGCAATGCCGCAATTCGATTATTTAAGGATTGTCGGCGGGTGAGTTGACCTGGAACGCAGTGAATCCCTATACTGAAGTGATCATGACACTCAATGGCACGAACAATTCCTATTTTTGGTGGTGCGTATTACCCGGCAGGTCTCCGGCGGGATGAAGCTTTGCTTATATCGAGCCTAATGAGACCCGCCCAACGGCGGGTTTTTTTGTATCCTAGGCCCATAAGGGGAGAGAGGGGTGCCCGATGACAACTACAACAACGGCGATTAGAACGATGCTGGTTATCCAAGCTATCCGGCGAATAATAAGGTTGTTGGACACGTCCGCCATTCGGCCATCAGGCACATTGGCCGATAACACTGTGAAAGCTCCGATCCGCGTTCGCGCTCAACGCAAGGTTGACCTGAGTGGCGTTAATCTACGTCGGCGTTGGTGGCGTAAGGAGCAAAGCGGGCCCCCCAAGTTCTAGCGCATCAGCGATATTAAGGATGATTGGGACAAGCCCGTCGATTTTCGGCGGGCTTTTTTTGCAGGTGGAAAAGGAAGCTATGTCCATACAAGCGAGTACCAAGGCCGGTCTTCGGATCATCGTGAGCCGAATACCGGCCGTCACTGATGTGGCGGACTTGTTCGCCGTGCTCACGGACGATGGCACGCGGGAAGGGGCGGTGCTGCTGGAATCCGGCGACTACGCTCCGACGTATGCCGAGCGCAGTATCGGACTATTTGACCCGAGTTTGCGTGTGGTTGGCCGGGAGGACCAGTTTGAGATCCGTGCCCTGGACGATCGAGGCCGGGCGATGTTGGCTATGGTCGCATCTCGAATCACGATCGAGGAATGCGTGTTGAAGCGCGAAGGCGACTCAATTCACGGGCAAGTTCTCGGTCGCCCGGGCAGTGCTTTGTTTGAGGAACGGCTGAAGATTCCCGGGCACGCTGACGTGATTCGGGCAGCCCTTCTCTCGTTGGTCGAAGAGGATGAATCCGCCGCCGATCTGCCAATCGGACTGTTTGGTTGCTTCGCCTACGATTTCATACGCCAGTACGAAGAGCTACCAAGATCAGCGAACGACGTACTCGGTGACCCTGATTATATTTTCTACTTCTCGACACGCTTGTTTCTTGTGGACCAAGTTCGCGGTGAAACGCTGTTTGCTTCCATTTATCCCGCTGATGAGCCACAAGATAGCGCTGAGGCAGACTTGGCGCGAATGCGCGAGGCGTTTGAGCATGCCGAGTCCCGCCCAGTCAAGCCCGTATCGATGGGTGAATTCACAAGTGATGTGGATCGTGAGTCGTTTCACACCAACGTCGAATCGTTGAAAGAGGCGATTCGGGCGGGCCGCGTATTCCAAGTTGTCTACGGACGAATGTTTACCACAGCCATGAATGGCGACGCTTTCACGGTGTACCGGGCTTTGAAGCGATGCAACCCCTCGCCTTATATGTTCTACGTGCGCGATGAACGAGGCGTGTTGCTGGGGGCATCGCCGGAACTCGCCGTACGGGTCAGTCGAGAAGCAGATCGTCGCACGATCGAGATCAAGCCCATCGCAGGCACCAAACCTCGCGGACTCCGCGACGGCGTTATCGATCCTCTGCTCGACGAACGTTATGAAGTCTCCCTCAAGATCGATACGAAGGAACTGGCCGAACACACCATGTTGATCGATCTCGCCCGCAACGACATAGCGAGCGTCAGCAAACCGGGCACGACTCGACTCGCTTCGTCGCTTTTTGTCGAAAAGTACTCACACGTTCAACACCTTGTGTCGCGCGTCGTCGGCGAGTTGCCCGACTCGATCGACGCGCTCACTGCTTACATTGCGACCATGAACATGGGCACGCTTACAGGCGCGCCGAAACCGGAAGCCATGCGGCTGATCGCCGAAACGGAGGAGTCTGCTCGCGGTTTCTTCGGCGGAGGCGTTGGCTTTTTGACGACCCGAGGCGAAATGCTTACCGCCATCGTGATCCGCGCGATGCGTATTTTGGACGGTCAGGTTCACATCCGCGCGGGGGCGGGCATCGTGGCGGACAGTATCCCGGAGAGTGAATACCTGGAGACGGAGCGGAAAGCCGCCGCATGCATCGCCGCGCTGAAGGAGGCCTGTCGAAATGATGCCTAAGCACCATGTGCTCGCTATCGATAACTACGATTCATTCGTCCACAATTTGGCGGATGAGCTACGGCAACACGACGCTCGTGTAGACGTCTACCGCAGTCATTGGCCTATCGAAGACGCCCTCGCGTACATCGACATGGAACATCCCGACTTGCTCCTGCTTTCGCCCGGACCTGGTCGTCCGGAGGAGGCCACGCTCTGCCTATCGCTGCTCGAACAAGCACCGGAAAACTTACCGATCTTCGGCGTTTGCCTGGGGCATCAGTGCATGATTCAGCACTTCGGCGGGCGTGTGGAGCGGTGCAATGAAGTGGTTCACGGGAAGCCCGCACTCGTTACCCACCACGGTACGGAGTTGTTTGAAGGGCTGCCCAATCCAATTCAGGTCGGGCGATACCATTCGCTGATCGGTGTGGAAATTCCCGAAACGCTCGTTATTGAGGCGGAGTGCAACGGGCAAGTGATGGCGGTGCGGCACAAGACGCGACCGATCTGGGGCGTGCAATTTCACCCAGAGAGTATCCTCACGCCCAACGGCGTGGAGATTGTGGAGAACGTCCTCAACATCGCGAAGGAGAGACGCGATGCGGCTTGATCCGGAACATGACAACACGGGCACAGATACGCTCTTTGCGCCCGGGAGATTCGCCAGGCTCTTTGACGATCACATTGATGTCGAACACCAGGTTGACATTCTGGTTTCGATGAACGCACGTCAACCGACCGGTCCGGAATTGGCCGGGCTTTGCGGCGTGTTGATGGAGCGATGTATCGCCATGCCAGGCGCTTACGCCGCCGCTGTGGATGTTTGCGGCACGGGTGGAGACAAGAGCGGAACGTTTAACATCTCGACAGCTGCAGCGTTTGTGGTGGCCGGCGCAGGGGTGCCGGTTGCCAAGCACGGAAACCGTTCGGTCACCAGTAGAAGCGGTAGCGTTGACTGCCTGGAGCAACTCGGTGTAAGTGTGACCATGAAGCCAACCGAGATCGCCCGCTGCATCTGGGAGGTAGGATTGGGCTTTTTGTTTGCTCCGTACTTTCACCCAGCGATCGGTCAAGTCATGAAAGCTCGCAAGCAGCTCTCTTGTCGCGGCCAAAAGACCGTGTTCAACGTTTTAGGACCGTTGGTGAATCCCGCTCGCTTGCAGCGGCAAGCGGTGGGCGTGTTCAAGGAATCGTTGATCACTCCGGTTGTCGAAGCTCTCCAAACGATGGGTTCAATCGACGCAATGGTCTATCACGGCTCGGGGCAGGACGAAATCACGCTGACCGGCGAAACGCAGATTGCACGCCTTCAAAACGGGGAAGTGACCTACGAAACCATCACACCGGAGATATTCGGATTCTCAAGATGCGCTTTGGATGATTTGGTCAGTGGCGGGCCCGAGGACAGCGCCGAAACCGTTCACGGTGTACTGCGAGGGCACATCACCGGTCCAAAGCGCAACGTGGTCGTACTCAATGCCGCGGCGGGAATCGCGGTGGGATTGTCAAAAACACTCGAGGATGGCGTCACGCTGGCAGAGCGGAGTATCGATTCGGGTGAGGCGCATGCCAAACTTGAAACGTTGGTCGCTCGCTCCCAAACCGATGGTGAAGATGCCGACGTATAAACCAGGGGAACCATGAAGAACGTACTGGCAGAGATTGTGGAACATAAGCGCAAAGAGGTGTCACGACTCGTCATCGATCGCGAGCCGGAGCGCAGCGATCGGGATTTCGAGGCATCGCTACGAATGACACCGCGCGCGATCATTGCGGAGATCAAACACACTTCGCCCAGTGAAGGGGTGTTGGCGGGGGAATTCGATCCTGCACGGCAGGCAAAAAAATACGAAACCGGTGGAGCGAGTGCAATCTCGGTGCTGACGAATAAGAAGTATTTCGACGGGTCGCCAGAGCACTTAAGAGCCGTACGGCAGGCAGTCAATGTGCCGGTGCTACGAAAAGATTTCATCATTGATGTGAAGCAAGTGGATGAAGCGCGGCTGATGGGAGCGGACGCATGCCTGCTGATAGTCGCAGCGCTAAGTCATCGGCCGCTTGGTGAACTGATGGCGAGGGCAATCGAACTTTCAATGACACCCCTTATCGAGGTTCACACGGAGTCGGAATTGGAAATCGCGCATTCTTGCGGTGCGCGGGTTATCGCGATCAACAACCGAGATCTCCGGGATTTATCCATCGATCCAACAACCACAGAACGGCTTTGTGAGCGAGTCCGCGACGATGCGTTGGTAATCAGCGCGTCGGGTATCCGGCATCCAAGCGAGGTCGCTGCTCTGCCGCAACGTGTCGGAGGTGTGCTGATCGGAACCGCGCTGATGAAGTGCGACGAGCCCGTTGCTTTTCTAAGAAGCGCAAGAAAGTCCATGGAGACAGCATCATGAAGAGCAAGATCTGCGGAGTAACCACGGAAGCGGACGCTTCGCTTTGCGAATCATTGGGGGCGGACTTTATAGGCTTGAATTTCGCGGATATTTCGCCGCGCGTGATCGACGTCAATCGCGCCAAGTCCATCGCCTCTACCCTGACGAACGCAAAGTCGATTGGTATTTTCGTGGAGCAAAGCACGGAAGAGATCGAACACATCGCGAAAGAGGTGGGGCTTTGGGGCGTGCAGTTTTATAGCGACCTCGAGCGCGAAATGCCGGGGTTTGTCACCATCAAAGCGTTGCGTGTTCGCGACCCGCGAACGATCGGAGTTATGGCCGTTGGTCGCTGTGACTATTATCTGCTCGATGCGTACAGCGATAGCGCGATGGGTGGAACGGGAAAGACGTTTGATTGGTCGCTGCTTCCGCCGAACCTCGACCGTGTGTTTTTGGCAGGCGGGATCAAGGCGGAGAATATTCGCTTTGCCATGGACACCAGGCCTTTCGCGATCGACGTGTGCAGCGGCGTGGAATCGAGTCCGGGCGTGAAGGATGAACGAAAACTCCGGCGACTCTTCGAGGAGATTCGGGCATGAGGATTGAGAGTCGTTACGGTGTGTACGGAGGGAT
>JANQHN010000269.1 GCA_028282665.1 Phycisphaerae bacterium
GCGGTGGTGGCGGTGGAGGAGGAGCTCCGGGCTCCAGTGGTGGAGATCAACATGACGCGGGATCGTCGGGACCGGGCTGGGATGAACCACCGCCCCCATCGGATGACGACATCCCGTTCTAGAAGGAGCGATTGTTGCGGCGGTTGCCTGTGATTTGAAGTAGCTTGCAGGAACGGATGCCATCATTCGGCTGACAAGGCGTCGCAGGAATTCAATCTTTGTTTTCGTCGGGGTTTGTGCGACTGACGAAGGTTGTGAATGACTAAAAAATCGATCGCATCCGCGTAATGTTGTGAGATGTTTGGCGATCGAACACGATAACGAGATTTTTCTTTTTGGCAAGGGACGGAGCGTCGGCTTATAGTACGGCTGACCCGCTCCGTAGAAAGTGAATACGAGAGCGGTAACCATGAAACTGTTGCTGAAGAAGAACATCAAAAAGCTGGGGATTGTTGGCGACATCGTGGACGTGGCCGACGGCTACGGACGTAATTATCTGCTTCCCCAGGGACTGGCGACCGAACCGACGGAATCGAACATGCGAGCTCTCGCCGAAGCGCGCCGGCTCGCCGAGGAAGAACGAGAACGTGAACGGGCCCACCTTGCTGAGGTCACTAAGCGTATCGACGGCATCGAGGTTACGATCCCAGCCCGCGCCAACGCGGAAGGCGTCCTCTACGGTTCGGTCAGCAAGAAAGAGATCGCCGACGCGCTCAACGCGGAAGGCCACGAAATCGAACCCGAACACGTGCTGCTCAAAGACCCTCTAAAGCGACTGGACAATGTCCTGGTGCCGGTCCGACTGATCGACGAGTTCGAGGCCGAAGTGAAGGTCTGGGTTGTGCGCGAGAAGATTGAAGGCGAAGAAGAACCGACCGACGAAGGTGTGGTCGACGGACAAAGCGAGACCGTAGAGGAACCGGAGGCGATTGCGGATGGCGACGAATCAGGAGAGGACAAGCCCGAGTAACGATCGCCTCCGTTCGCCTTTGACTGACCGCATCCCGCCCCAAAATCTCGACGCGGAGATGGCGCTTCTCGGCTCGATGATGATGAGTCGAGAAGCCATCGCTGAAGTCATTCCCGTCATCAAGCGCGAAGACAGTCGCTGGTTTTACAGACCCGATCATCAAAAACTCTTCGAAGTCCTACTCGATTTGTACGACGACGCGAGCAAGGCGATCGACCTGCTTGTGGTGACAGACGAACTCGAGCGTCGCAATCTGATCGACGAAATCGGCGGCCAGGACTACATGATCGAACTCGCCGAGAGTTTCGGCGAATGGGCCAACGCGGAACATTACGCCAAACTGGTTAGAGACAAGGGTCTTCTGCGTGACTTGATACGCACCACGAGTGAGATCATCGAAGACGCTTACACGGGTGTCGATGAAACTCGCGAAATCCTGGATGCTGCGGAACAGCGTATTTTCGCTGTTACAGAACAGCGAGTCTCTGGTCAAGCAAAACCGCTCAGCGAAGCGGTGGAGCGGATGGCGAACATCATCGAAACACGGGGGGCCGACGCGAAAGATGCGGTGCCCACCGGGTTCGGTATGCTCGATAACGTACTGGGCGGCGGATTCCATCACGGCGAACTGATCGTCCTGGCCGGCAGGCCCGCAATGGGTAAAACCGCACTCGGGTTAACGATGGCGATGCATGCCGCGCAGCACGAAAATCGTCCGGCCCTCTTCTTTTCCATGGAGATGAGTGCCGATGCCCTCGCCCAACGTCTGGTCTGCGCGCAGACGGGTGTGGATTCTCAAAAAATCAGACGTCGATCCTTCAGTAAAGCGGAGCAGCAGCAACTATTGATGGAAGGTTGTGCAGTCCTTGCGAAAACGCCCTTCTATGTCGACGATACGCCGAGCCAAACGCCGATGGCTGTGCGTTCGACGACGCGTCGGACGGTGCAACGAGATGGTATTGAAATCGTCTACCTGGACTACCTCCAATTGATGACTTCACCACGAGCGGAAAGTAGGCAGGTAGAGATTGCGACTATCAGTCGACACCTCAAGAGTCTCGCGCGAGAGCTAAACATTCCGGTTATCGCGATGGCGCAACTCAACCGGCTTCCCGACGGGCGAACGGATAAAAGACCTTTCATGAGCGACTTGCGTGAGAGCGGCGCCATCGAACAGGACGCCGACGTCATCCTGCTTATTCACAGACCTGAATACTACGAACCGCACAACGAAGAACTAAACGGTATCGCAGAAATCATCGTAGCCAAACAACGCAACGGCCCCACCGACACGATCAAGGTTCACTTTGACAAGTCGCTAACACGCTTTGCACCGTTGCACGTCGGTCCGGAGCCGGCAGAGGCATACGCCACGCCCGCGACCGAAAATGTACCATTTTAGTGGAGGTAAGGCTTGTCGCCGGCGTCCCTCCTAATTCACATGCCTTGCTTTTCTAGGAGGCTTGGTCCATCCTGTTGCGGTCGCGGTAATAGTACGGTTCGATCCGTTCCTGTCAGGAAGAATCATTTTGAAATCACTCCTATACACACGAAGCGGATTTGTTGCGTTTGTCCTACTCGCTTGTTTGCTGACCGTTTCAGCCCCGCCTCCCGCGCCGGGACAGGAAACTGAGGCGCCGGTCATCGTTGCCATAACATACGAAGGCCTGACCGAAATGACACCCGCAGCATTGCAGGGACTTTCCGGCATCAACGTGGGCGACGTGTTCAGACGCGAGTCCGTTGATCAGGCGCTGCAACGACTAATCCGCACCGGCCGGTTCGTCGGTGCAGACTTCCGCACGGAAGAGCGAGCCGGTGGCGTTGTGCTGACGTTTGTGGTTCGCGAACGGCCTTCCATCAATTCAATACAATTCATCGGTAATGAGAACATCTCTGATCGCACGTTCCGCAAGTTAATCACGGTTCAGCGAGGTGATCTGTACGATCGTTGGGACATCCGCGAATCGATTCAACTTATCGTCAATAAATACCGCGAAAAAGGATACGGTAACGTCTCCGTAACGTTTGATGAAGATGCGTTGGAAAGCGACGGCGTATTGATCTTTCGAGTTAACGAAGGTCTGCGAGTCCGAATCGATGGGATCCATTACGAAGGAGTGAAATCGTTTTCCGAAGGCAAGCTAACCAAGCAGATCAATTCGCGCACCGCCGTTTGGATCTTCCGATCGGGCGTGTACGATGAGGATCAGGTGGAAGGCGATGTGGCGAGTTTACGCACGTTCTATCGCAGTGAAGGTTACCTCGACGCGCAGGTAAGCTACCGAACGGAATTGACCGGTGATCCGGAACGCATAAAGCTCGTCTTTCTCGTGGAAGAAGGCGCCCGTTACGAAGTTGAGCGAATTGAGATAACGGGTTTTCAGGCGTTTGGCGAGGAGGAAATCCGCACGCTGCTCACTTCCGAAGAAAGCCAAACGATCCTCCAGCGAAAAGTCGAGGCGGACGTCAAGTCCATCCAGGAACTTTACGGCGAGTATGGGTACATCTACGCCGACGTCCAAGCAACGCGTGTTTTTTCCACAACACCTAAAAGAGTTGTCCTCACATTCGACATCAACGAAAGAGAACAGTTTCGCGTCGGTCGCGTCATCGTGCGCGGCAATACGCGAACGCGGGATAAGGTCGCTCGCAGGCAACTCGATCTGTACCCCCCCGATGATCTTTGGAACATTGTCGAAGCTCGTGATGCCGAGAAACGCTTGAAACAGACCCGCGTATTCCAGAACGCAAGAATACTACCGGTGGGTAACGAGCCAGGCGTACGAGACGTTTTGATCGATGTCGAGGAAGTGCAGCGTGCCGGCGACTTCATTTTCGGCGCCGGCGTAACGAGCAACAACGGCGTGGTTGGCAATGTCGTGTTGAACATCACTAATTTCGATCTGTATAAGCCTCCGCGCAATTTCAGCGAGTTCATCCACTTCAAGTCCTTCTTTGGCGGCGGACAACGTCTCCGCCTCGAATTGCAGCCTGGTACTGAAGTCACGCGAGCCCGAATTGACTTCACGGAACCCTTCCTGTTTGACAGGCCGCTGCGCCTCTCGACCAGCGCGTATTTATTCACACGAGGCCGGGATGGCTACGACGAAGAACGACAAGGTTTCAACATCAGTTTTGGCAAGCGATTCCAGACCGGCTGGTTCCGCAAATGGTCAGGTGAGGTCGCGCTGAGGGTAGAGAATGTGGACATCAGCGATACCGAACTTTTCGCCGCCCGGGACATAAACGAAGTTAAAGGTGGTAACTTGCTGACCTCACTTCGTGGCACACTCGTCCGTGACCGCACAGACAATCAGTATTTGCCGACGAAGGGCGACCGCATCCGCGTCAGCTATGAACAAACCGGGGTGCTGGGCGGCGAATTCAGTTTTGGCAAACTGATGGCCAGCTATTCATGGTTGACGACGTTGCATCGGGATTTGCTCGATCGACCGCACGTGCTTCAGATCAGTACGGATGCGGGCGTGATTCTGGGCGATGTACCGATTTTTGAACGGTTCTACGCAGGAGGTATCGGATCGGTGCGCGGCTTTGCCTACCGCGGTATCGGTCCACGGATGGGCCTGGAAGACAATAATGTGGGCGGTGAATGGATGCTTTCGCTTAGCACCGAATACTCCTTCCCGTTGGTTGGCGAGTATGTGCGCGGTCTTGCCTTCATCGATACGGGCACGGTCGAGTCTGGGTATCGCGCCTCGGCGGGCGTGGGTGTGCGCATGGTGATCGAGATCCTAGGGCCGGTGCCGTTGGAGTTCGATCTTGGCATTCCATTCCTCACGGAAGACGGCGATGAAGAACAGAGCTTTGCATTTTTCATCGGAACGGTGTTCTAAAGGCACACGAAACACGCATCGCCACTTGCCAGTGTGCGATACCCATCAAAGCACTCGCGCGACCCCCAGCAAGGGTGAAGTTATCTCCGGAAAAACGGGAATCCGGGTACAAAATCCTAAAGCGCGTCTATCCAAAGTACTGCCATGCGGATTTCCCCCTCTTGTGCCTGAGCGGCCTTTGCGGACAATGGTCTCTCGGCTTTGATTTACCAGACTACCTACTTGAAAATGTGAGGTTTCCACCATGTTATCTTTGATTTGTATGCTCACCGCTGTCGCGGCTGCGCCTGAGCAATCTGCGTCGATCAACATTGCCGTGATTAACGTCGCGAACGCATCGGAACAGTACAAGAAAACCACCCAACTCGAGCAACAATTCGACCAAATGCGAACCGCTTTCAACGAAGCTCGATTAGCCAAGGAAGAAGAAATCAAGCGTCTCAACCAAGCACTTGAAACACAGTTCAAACCAGGCTCCGCCGATTACAAAGCCCGCCAGCGCGAACTGTTCGTGCTTCAGGCTGAGTACGAAACATTTATGAAAGATGAAGGCGAGAAGCTCCAGACCTCCGTAACAAAATCACTTCGGACGATTTACGATGACATTACGCAGATGGTGGGCAAAGTGGCCAAGGAGCGAAACCTGGATTTGGTGCTACCGATTGAGCCGATGCCTGAGGCACTTCCTGAAGACCCGCAGCAATTGCGGCAGCAGATCATGTTTCAAAAGGTGATCTACGCATCCGACCGCATCGACGTCACGGCCGAGGTGGTTTCGCGTCTCAACCAGGAATTCGAAAAACAAGGCAAAGCAAGCGAGTCCGAGGCCGACCCGAACGGGACCGCCAAGGAGGCACCAAAGCTGGCCTCGGTGGACAATTCGTAACCGCGATTTTGGTCATAGACTCTATCGTCACACACAGCAAACGGCGAATGACAATGCAATACACGCTGGGTGAACTTGCGACCATCGTGGGTGGAGAACCGTGTGGTGGTACGGATACCGCGCTAAAAGGTATCGCCGGTATTGACGAAGCGTCAGCGACGGACGTGACATTCTTAACCAATATTCGCTATTTAGCCAAGCTCGCGAGTAGCAAAGCAGGCGCTGTGCTTATTCCAAAAGACGTCGGCGAGACACCCATGCCCGCGATCCGCTGTACAAACGTGGATCGCGCCGTCGCCCGGCTATTCACTGCATTCACCCCACCGGCGTCCGATCCGATTCCCGGCATTCATCCCACTGCAACCGTGCATGATAAAGCAATGGTGGACGGGTCTGCCACGGTCGGACCGAATGTAACTATCGCGGCGGACGTAAGGGTCGGACCGGGAACTCAACTGTTCGCAGGCGTTAACATCGGCACCGGTGTGACAATCGGCGAAAATTGCGTGCTGTATCCAAACGTCGTACTGCGTGAGCGATGCCACTTGGGAAATCGCGTCATCATCCACGCGAACAGCGTGATCGGTGCGGACGGCTTTGGCTACTACTTCGATGAGGGTCGACATAATAAAGTCCCACACATTGGCGGCGTTCGCATCGAGGACGACGTTGAAATCGGTTCATGCACCTGCATTGACCGCGCAAAGTTCGGCTTCACTATAATCGGCGAGGGCACGAAGATTGATAACCTAGTGCAGGTCGCCCATAATGTCCGGGTCGGGAAGCACTGCGTTTTCGCCGGTTTAGTCGGCATATCAGGTAGTGTTCGGATCGGCGACTACTGCATGTTCGGTGGGATGTCCGGCAGCGCCGACAACGTAACGATCGGCAACCAAGTGATTGTTTCTGCCCGCGCAGGCGTGATTAAGAACACACCGGACGGAGCGCGCGTCCTGGGGTTTCCGGCGCAGGAACACATGAAGGCGAAACGTACGGAGGTCGCCCTGCGTAAACTCCCGAATCTGTTGTCAGAATTGAAGTCATTACGAGCGCGGATCGAGCAACTTGAAGCGTCAGCAGACGATAACGCGTGAAGTCGAAATCTCCGGTCGGGGTTTGTTCACCGGCGAAGAGGTTACGGTGCGTCTACGCCCGGGTGAGCCGCATTCGGGGCTTTGGTTTGTCCGTTCGGATCAGGCTCCCCCCATTCGTATCGCTGCCCGCGTCGAAAACGTATCCAAGCGGGCTCGCCGAACGGCATTGCGAAATGGCACGGTAGCGATCGAGACCGTTGAACATTGGCTTAGTGCTTGTGCGGGACTGGGTATCGACAATCTCCAAATCGAGCTTAACGGCAATGAGCTACCTGCTGCCGACGGCAGCAGTCTCGATTTTGTCAAAGCGATTCGCGAGGCAGGCATTGAACAACAAGACGCCCTTCGGGAATTATTCGTCATCGGCGATATGACCCGCGTCACCGAGAGCGATAGCGAACTCGTCGCCCTTCCACCGCTGGATCCCGCGAACGAGTTTCTTGAAATCACCTACGATTTAGACTACGGCCAGAGTAACCCGATAGGCCATCAACATTATCGCGTTCAGCTCACGCCCGAGAGTTTTGAAGCGAATATCGCCCCTGCGCGAACGTTCGTTCTCCAACAAGAGGCGGAGCAATTGCAAAAAGCGGGCTTGGGTGCGCACCTCTCCGCGAAAGACATCCTCGTTTTCGGTCAGGACGGTCCGATCGACAATATACTTCGTTTTCCCGATGAGTGCGTGCGTCACAAGATTCTGGACCTGGTCGGCGATCTGATGCTTTTGGGGCAGTTTGTGGTAGGTCGGATTTTCGCGCGAAAAAGCGGACACTCCCTGAATCATTCGCTCGTCCGCGCGCTCACCGAGCAGCGTGAGGAGCGTCAGCAGGCCTCCTTTCTCGTAAGAGAACCCCAAATCGACATCAAGCGATTGCAGCGCATCCTCCCCCATCGTTATCCGCTGCTCATGCTCGATCGCATCATTGAGCTCGAGGGTTCGAAACGAATCGTGGGCATCAAAAACGTAACCGTCAACGAAGAATTCTTTCAGGGGCACTATCCGGGCGATCCGATCATGCCGGGCGTGTTGATCATCGAATCGCTTGCCCAAGCGGGCGGCGTGCTCCTTTCCCAGGAATTGGAACATAAGGGCAAAACCGCGGTTCTTTTGAGTCTAGACAAAGTCAAATTCCGGCGGGCAGTACGCCCCGGCGACCAATTGCTGATCGAAGTGGAAGCGATACGCGTTCGCTCATCGACAGGACACGTGCGCGGCAAGGCACGCGTTGGCAGCGACGTGGTCGCGGAGGCGGAGATCAAGTTCATTTTGACGGATGCGAAGGCATAGGTTTCGTTAGGCGATTTTGAAGGCAATAGGCTGTGAGCATTCACCCAACCGCAATCGTTGACAAAGGCGCTAAGCTGGGCGTGGAAGTATCCGTGGGACCGCACAGCTACATAGGCCCAAACGTCGTTATCGGCGACCGGTGTAAAATTCATCACATGGTCACCATCGAGGGATACACTACGTTGGGCGAAGATTGCGAGGTCTACCCCCAAGCCATCCTTGGCACTACACCGCAGGACCTCAAATATTCCGGCGAGATGACCACACTCGAAATCGGCAAGAACAATATTTTCCGGGAAATGGTGACGGCACACCCCGGAACGGGTAACGGCGGCGGGGTAACGAAAATCGGCGATAGCAACCTGTTTCTCATTGGCGTCCATATTGCGCACGACTGTATGATCGGCTCGAATTGCGTGATCGCAAACTACGTCCAACTCGCTGGCCACGTGCATATTGAAGACAACGTCAATATGGGCGGCCATAGCGCGGTGCACCACTTTGTCACGATTGGTACGCATGCATTCGTTGGCGGGATGACACGGGTATCGTCAGATGTTCCGCCGTTTGTGATATTCGTTGCGGCGCGCGGACCCAGGCCTGAAATACGCATGATTAACGGCGTCGGTCTCCAACGCGACGGCTATTCATACGAGGACATTGGCGCGCTAAAGGCCGCATTCATGAAACTCTTTTCCCGTCGCGCGCGGATCACCGGCTCACCTATTCGCGACCGTGTCGAAGCCCTTCTGGCGGATACGCCGGTCAATCCACACGTGGAGTACCTGTGTAAGTTCCTCATGCGGTCGTTCGCTCACAACCGTCACGGGCGATACCTGGAAGCCCTGCGGCGTGATCCCGTGTACCGCCCCACATGGAAACTAAGCAACGGCAAAACGCTGACAGTAAACGTTGAAGGTAGCGGCGCGGTATACAAACGCCTTGACGGCGATTCAAGCCACTCGCAGGAAGTTTTCGAACTCACTGCCGTGGCCGACCCGGGGCACGACTTCGCAGGATGGAACGGTGACTTGACGAGCCGGGACAACCCGATCCGCGTCGTCATTGACGAAAACAAGACCGTTACCGCAACATTCGCAAGTACCCGCTGATAGAAAATCACACCCGTGATGTTGGTCTGTATCTTGCATGATGTTTTGTCGGTATTCACGCCGCACACCGTGGGGATTCCGCTCATCTTCGCAGTCGGCGAAATGAATCCGTAACCGGACCAGTCGAGCTGGCTCTAATCAAACAAAGGCTCAATCTATGAGTAACAAGTTCAAAGTCGCCGTCGTCGGCGCGGGGCGTATGGGCAACCACCACGCGCGAACCTACGCAGGGCTTGATGAGTGCGAATTGGTCGCGGTCGTTGACCAGGACCCCGAGCGAGCCGCCAAGGTCGCGTCCGACCATGGCGGAAAAGCGCTCTTAAGCATCGACGAACTACCCGACGACCTGACGGCCGCCACCGTTGCCGTTCCCACCGTCAATCACGCGGATGTAGCGATCCCCCTGATGGAGCGCGGCGTCCATGTACTCGTCGAAAAACCACTTGCCCACGACGGCGTTACCGCTCGCCGATTGCTGGACGCTTCACTCAAAACCAAGCGACTCTTGCAGGTCGGACATTCCGAACGGTTCAATCCTGTCGTACAAGCTTTGCTACGCCTGGAAGTCGTGCCGCAATTCATTGAAACAGACCGCATCAGCCCGTTCACATTCCGCAGCGCCGATGTGGGTGTTGTATTCGATATGATGATTCATGATATCGACATCGTCCTGCACCTGGTCCGTCAACATGAATACGAACTTCAGGCTGTGGGCGTAAATGTGCTGGGCGACTACGAAGACGTGGCCAACGCTCGCGTACAATTTGCCAACGGCTGCGTGGTAACGATGACGGCGTCACGTCTTGCATTAAAAACCGAGCGCAAGATCCGCATCTTCTCGCCGTCGGCCTACCTGAGCATGGATTACCAAAAGAAGTCGGGTATCGCGATTAAGCTAAAAGACAACATGGAACTGATCCGCACGGCCCGCGAGCGAAACTACGAAGATTTATCGCAGATGCAAAACCTCGACTACAGTTCGATGGTTAAGATAGAACCGCTCCTCGTTGACGACAAGGACGCACTTCGTAGCGAGGTGACCGCGTTTTTCGATTCGATCCGAACAGATTCGAGCGCAGCGGTCAGCGCTGAAGACGGAGTGGCCGCGGTGGAACTTGCTGAACGTATTACCGAGGCTGTTAAACAGCATAAGTGGAGCGAAACGCTGGATACACAACAAAGTTAGTGCCTCGCAAGCCCAGCAATTCTTGATTCCTGTGTTCGCTTATCGCTAACGAGAATGACATCATGTCCGACGCGTACAATTTGCTAATCGAACGAATTAAATCCATCAACACCCTGTCTTCGATCGCGTTTCTTCTCGATTGGGACCAGGAAGTTCTGATGCCCGAGAAGGGTGTTTTTGCCCGAACGCAGCAGATGTCCCTGATAGCAGGCTTATCGCATAAAAGGCTGATCAGCGATGAGACGCAATCGCTGTTGGAAAACGCGGAAGACGCTCAACTCAACGAATTGCAGCAGGCTAACGTGCGCGAGATTCGCCGCATCTTCGATCGCCAAGCGCGAATCCCGACTAAGCTCGTACGAGAACTCGCCGAGACAAGCACAAACGCGAAAGGTATCTGGGCCAAAGCGCGCGAGCGCGTCAATTTTGAGGAATTTTCCCCCGCTCTAACGAAGATGATCGAACTGAAACGCCGCGTCGCAGACTGCGTCGGCTACGCAGACGAGCCGTACGACGCACTACTGGATGAATACGAGCCCTACGCCAAAACCAAGGACATCGAAACACTCTTCGCGGATTTGGGAAGCAAGACCGCCGCTTTGCTTCGCACGATCGAACAAGCCACCGACAAACCCGATGCCTCCATCCTAAACCGCCATTATCCTCAACAACGGCAGGAGACCCTTTGTCGTCAATTGCTGGAAGTGCTCAACTTTGATTTCAGCAGCGGTCGCGTGGATACGTCGGTTCACCCCTTCTGCACGACCATTGGTGGACCGGGGGACGTACGTATCACGACCCGCTATCTGGAAAACTTCATCCCGAGTTCACTGTTCGGCACGATGCACGAATGCGGACATGCCTTGTACGAACAAGGTCTGCCGATTGAACATCTCTACACACCTCTCGGTGAATTTGCATCACTGGGCCTACACGAATCACAATCGCGATTTTGGGAAAACTGCATAGGCCGGAGTCTCAGTTTTTGGAAAGCACACTACAATAAAGTCAAAACCGCGTTCCCGAATGTCCTATCCGACGCCTCTGTCGAACAATGGTATGGCGCGATCAACCATGTCACCCCGTCGTTCATCCGCGTCGAGGCGGATGAATTGACGTACAACCTGCACATCGTCCTCCGTTTCGAATTGGAGCGAGCGATGATTCGCGGAGACCTTGACGCGAAGTCCGTACCTGCGGCTTGGAACGAAAAATTCGAGAAGCTGCTCGGCATCGTTCCGCCTAATGATCGTGAAGGTTGTTTACAGGATATTCACTGGTCAATGGGATTAATCGGGTATTTCCCTACATACACGCTGGGCAACCTTTATGCAGCCCAACTACTGGAGAAAATGAAAGTCGATATGCCGGACTTTGACGAACTGGTGACACGGAGCGAGTTGAAGCCGATTCTGAATTGGCTGCGCGAGAATATCCATCGGCAAGGTCGGCGATACCGCGCAAGTACACTCATCCAAAACATCACCGGAAAACCCGTTTCAATCGAACCTTTCATGAATTACGTCACGGCCAAAATCTCGACGGTGTATGGATTATAACGCCATGCCCGCCGATTTACGCAACAGCGCATGATCGCAATAAGGCACGACTACATATGCGAAACCAGTGTTAAACCGCGCCAGCCTTAAGTTGTTCCATCATCGCCAGAACTTTCTCATCATTCGACGTAGCGTCTGTAAGCGTATCCAGCCCCAAAAGATCATCCAGCAGGTCGACAACACGAGCCATTTGAGGTTTAGTGATGGCGGCGTCTGCTCCCACGCTTTTGCATTTTTTCAGGTTTCCGTCGCTTACCAACGAACTGAATACAACAACCGGCAGGTGATTAAGTTGAGGATGCTCCTTCACTTTCTTGCAAAGGTGCAGACCGTCCATTTGGGGCATTTCGATATCGGTCACAACAATCGTATACGGATCACCCTTTTGATCATTCAGTGAAGCAAGAAGCAGATCCCACGCTTCCTGCCCATTCGCTGCACAAGTTATTGCCGTATATCCGGCTGAGTCCAGGTTCGTGCGGACTGCAGCTCGAACCGTGGGCGAGTCTTCGGCAAACATCACATGCTGAGCTTCACGAGTAGCTCGTTTTTCCTCACTCACATTGGCATGCACTCTGAACACATCCGATGCACCGTTGACATCGAAGGCAATTTTCTCAAAATCAACCATTAAAACGAGTTTGCCATCGACGTCGCACACTGAAGTGATGACCGTGGTTTCATCGTCGCGAACAAGCGGCATGGGACGGACCGAATTCCAGCTCATGCGATAGATGCGTTCCACTTGATCCACCAGAAATCCTATCTGCATATCGTTGAATTCCATCAGGATCACACTACGTTGCGCCGCGACTGAAGGTTTGCCAGGATGGAAATAAAGCTGCAGATCCACCAGTGGGATCACACGATCGCGCAGCTTGAAGACACCAATGATCGCCTCGTGGGTTTTGGGAACGCTTGTGATCTTGACTGTCCCCACGACTTCACGCACTTTCGCGACGTTGACGCCGTATCGCGTCGGGCCACAGCTGAATACCAACACCTCCAGCTCGTTTGTGCCGGATTCCAGCAAAATGCCTTGGCTCGAATTTGCACTTCCCACGACCTGCCTCCACATTTGTAGGCGTCGAGGCCAACTTGCCGCAGCCAAACACTTGTTCACGTGCGGTCAGCATTGCGGTGTACGCACCAACGCCGGTTTCTGGTCTCCCACTAGCCTGTGTAGCTTATTGATGTGACGTATGGCATGTA
>JANQHN010000321.1 GCA_028282665.1 Phycisphaerae bacterium
CGAATAAGCTCGTTGACGACAATGGGCTAGAGCGAGCTCTAGCCAGGTGTAGCGTCCGACACCGTGTTTTGTACTGCGGGAAAGTCGACATTCAACGCTACGTTTGGATTGAAACTGCTATAGGTAGTGGCGCTAGCCCCGATCCTAAAGCGAGATCGGGCATGCCCGTCGGTAAGAGACTTTGTAAAGGCAATCATGGCCAAAGCGGAAACAATCGAACTCGAAGGAACAGTCGTTCAATCTCTACCCAACGCCATGTTTCGCGTAGAGGTCGAAATCGGTGACGACAAGCACGAAATTCTCGCTCACATTTCGGGAAAGATGCGTAAGTACTACATTCGTATTCTCCCCGGCGACCGCGTGCAGGTCGAAATCTCCCCCTACGATCTAACGCGCGGACGGATCACCTACCGCCGTTAACCTAACGTTTACCCTAATTCAACAACAATTATACACGTCGCAGAGATTTCATGCCGTGTAAAATCCGCGCATACTCTGCGGCGACGGCTTGACCTCAATGACCTACCGAGAGCAGATTTGAGCAGAAAATCGTAACTCTCGAAAAAAACTGTCCGGTCAAAATCACATCAATCACACGCCACGTCCAATACCATGAGGAAAAGCGTGTGAGCTGTCCATGTACCCGATCGATTAATTCGCAACCGTCAGCGTCAACGAGTCAATCGCAACTGTCGTGCCCGTCGGCGCAATGATTTGGATGCGCGAGATCGTCGCGTTTCCACCATCCACAGTGAAAAATGCCGCCGTATCGCCGGACAAAGCTGCCGTGTGGGAATCGATCGTGTCAATCTCGCTACCGAAACTGGATTCAACAATCATTTCGGCGCCGGGAGCCCCCAAATCCGCGAAATACACCTGGAACTTACGCACATCCATTCCTGAGAAGGTAATCGTGGCGGTGCTGCCACTGCTTGCGAACCACGCGAAATTGTCACTGAATCCGGCTGTAAGGGAGGACTCCGCCGGCTGGGCCATTCGGGCGGAACCGCTCGATAACCGAATCGTCCCACCACCAATAGAATACGTAGCGGGATCTAAACCGGCAGGCACATCACCGGAAAAATCAATCGTGGTCAACGTCGTCAATTCGGGCTCCTGACCCGAATTGTTCACTTCCACGTCAACAGTATCGGTATCGCTTTCGCCAAATTCGTCGGTAACGATTACCTCAAACGAAAACGAACCGGCCATGGTAGCGGTGAATCCGGCTATCGCGTTGTCGGCGTTCTCAAGAGAAATGTCTTCCCCAGCTACCTGACGCCACTCAAACGATATTTCGTCCCCATCGGCGTCTTCACTGCCGTTTGCGTCCAACTCAACGAACGCCCCCAGGCTCACGCTGATATCCTCACCGGCATCGGCGACCGGTGGTGTGTTATCTTGATTGTCGTTCGTATTGCCATTGTCGTTGGCATTGCCGTTATCATTGGTGTTTCCATTATCGTTCTGGTTATCGGGCGTGTTGTCGTTGTTATTCTGATTGTCGTTGGCGTTACCGTTACCACCCGTTCCGACCGTCACGGAGACCGTATCAGTATCACTCAGGCCGCTGGCATCGCGAACACTGACGCGGAAGATGTACGCCCCATCCTGACTGGCTACGAAAGTCGCTTGCGCTTGCAGGGGATTAATGATCGTCACCTCAGGTCCAGAGACCTGCGCCCAGGAATACGAAACCGCCCCTTCACTGCTTCCCGCGTCCAACGTAACCACCTCGCCCGAGTTCACAGTCTGGTTCGAGCCGGCATTAGCGGTCGGCCCGGCAGGCGTTGGGACAGGGCCTGGAGTGCAACCAAGAAAGCCAACCAGGATCAAACATGCAAAAGTATGGGCGATGAATTGTTTCATGGAGATTTCTCCTTGTTATTCGGATTCGTTCAGTCGGAAGGGGTCCGCATACTAACAGCTTGCGAACATCCCACTCCCCCCGCATGGCGACCGCTGTATGGTAGAGGAGCAAGGGTGTCTGGTACAGAGCAGGCGGGGGAAACAAAAATGAATCGCGGTGAAACAACTGCGTTTGTATGGTTTTGTCCGCGATTTCGACTTTGATCCGGACAGATAATTGCTTGATGCCCCCTGTCCTCAGGAACATGCGAACTACGGCGCGGGCTTAGCGGCAATCTGAAGATGCGCAGCCCGCCCCAGCCCCGCTTCGCTGCGCCAAAGAGACTTTTCGACTTTGGCCAGCTTGCGGCGGGCAACGGAGTCTTCGAGTAAAGCACGATGCTGCCTGACCGGAAGCACGAACTTTCCGATCATGTCAACTAGGCGCAGGTCCGCTCCCTCGAGTAAGCGCCTTAGGTCCTCTGGACTGACGGTTTTAATGGGGAACTGCTCATCCACTTCCTTGGTAAGCCAGTGCGTCCGTCCATCCCGCGCAAACCGCACCAACTCGTCCAAATTTCCTTGAGAAAGATAGTAATCGAACGCGGCGAGCTTGTTGTCGAATGTCGCCACAACCACCCCGCCAGGCCGTAAGATTCGACGAATTTCCCGCAGCGCCTTCGCGGGAGCAGAGGAACAGCAGATCGGCTCTCCGAAGGCAGTCACCACGGCAAAATGAGCTTCCGGCAGATCCGACAAATCCGCCACGTCGCCTTGAACGAACATCGCCTTGGATTCTCCGCTCATCTTCTTCACCGCAAGGCGGGCCTGATCCAACATTTTGTGCGAAATGTCCTGGAAAGTGACCTGATAACCGCTTTTAAGCAGCTTCAAGCCCCATTTTCCAGTGCCGCACCCAATATCTATGACAGGCAAAGTGAGGTCGTTTGGCAGAAAACCCTTGAGGTGATCCCAGGTCAGTTCGTCATGCCATCGCCAATAGGCGTCGTCATAGGAATGGTCGTACACACCCGCCACGCGATCGTGGTATCTTTTGACGGCATTCTTCCTTTTGCGAGGCATAACGACGCATTGTAGGTCCGAGAATCCGCCACGCCAGCAATCGGTCCCGGCATTCTGCCCCAGCTCCAGCATCCCGCGCGTCTTGACCGCTGCTCCGCCCTGTGCAACCATAGATCGTGTTTTCCCAAGAGTAAGACGCATTCATGATGGCGCAGGCGTGTATCAGCCAGTTTCGCCAATCGGAGTACGCCCACGATGATAAAAGCAATTGACCTTCGCAAAGGACGCACCGTGATCTGGGAAGGGGAACTCTTCATCGTTCACGATTCCGAACACGTCACGCGCGGCAAGGGGCGAAGCTTGATGCAAGTCAAACTAAAAAACTACAAAACCGGCGCGATCATTGATCAACGACTCAACGTCGACGACAAGCTCGAAACGCCGTTCGTCGAAACCAAAGACTACGAATACCTTTACCAGGACGGCGAGCAGTACGTGGTCATGGATAACGAGACTTACGAGCAGATTCACGTGTCGGGTGATTTGGTCGGTGAAGCGACGCAATGGCTTAAGCCCAATGAAAAGATCACCTGCGAAGTGTACGAGGGAAATGTCATCAGCTTCGAGGTACCGCACGTAGTGGAACTCGAGGTAACGGATACCCCCCCCGCAATCAAAGGCGCCACCGCGACCAACCAACTCAAGGAAGCGATCCTTGAGACCGGTGTGAAGGTTCGCGTTCCGCCGTTCGTCGAGAATGGTACGGTTATCCGCGTGGACACCCGAACGGGCGATTACATCGAGCGCGCAAAGTAACGACGCCCGACATCGGACAATCGCAGGACCATAACCCGCGTCAATGCCTGTGCAAGGTGCTGATGCGGGCTTTTTCATGATTGAAGCGGACTTATGGAACACCGGACTGACAGCGGTTATACTCAACGTTTGTGGCAGTTAGAAAGCATCTTGCAGCAATGGATCGAGGGGGGAGTATCATCCTCGCGACGATCCGAGAAAATTGCCCGGGAGGCCTACCCAGCCTCACAGGCATCGGCTTCGATCCGTTACACCAATCGAAGGCCTCATTTCTTTTCCCATTCACCATTGAAGGGAGTCCGCCATGGAAAATATGGATAAGTGTGTGCAGTTTTCCATCTTCCTGGTCAATAAGCCAGGCGTTTTGACGCAGGTCTTTCAAGAACTCGGCAAAGCGAAGGTAAACATCCTCAACGTTGCAATGATGGACACCATGGAGCATGGCGTACTACGCCTCGTCGCGAACGATCCTATGGAGGCACGTCAGGTACTCAAGACGCTCAATGTCCCCGTCACCGAGACGGATGTTCTGTCCGTGACCCTCTCCAATCATCCGGGAGCAGCGGCGGATCTTTGTGAAAAATTGTCCAATGCCCACATTAACATCGGCTACATGTATTGCACTAGCGGCGGGACGCGTGGCGGCAAGACCCGCGTCATTTTAAAAGTGCCCGACATTAAGAAAGCGGCGAAGGTATTGGAGAATATCGGCAAAAGTCGCGGGAAAGACATGAAGGTGAAGCTTCGGCGACCTGGCGGAAAGCGAAACACAGCCTCGAAGTAACCACGAATCCTGATGGCGACGAGTGCGGGGCATCCCCCTCGCTTTCATGCGATATGCTTCGATTTTCGATCAGCCAATCCATACACCTAGCGCAAATCGAGCAGCCTCCACGCTCGAGGCAGACTGAAGGTTCTGCAAGCTCGCACCCAAGTTTGGTAGTGTGCGGCATTCAACGAATAGGCGAAATTTCGAGTCCTTGAACGGAGAGCCTTCGGATTTTCAGCATGAATTGAAGTTGTCAACGCGAATATCTGCAACGTTTGACCGAATTCATGGGTGACCCCGCTTGTGCGACCGATTGTCAGATCGGGGGGGTTGCTATGATGACAGTGGAGCGTTTGGCTGCTTTAAGGAGTGTCTCATGTTCAACCAGCTACACTTCGTGCGACTGAAAACCGCGGAGAAGGCCCTAAAGGAAGGCCGGCTGGATGAAGCCCATCGTCTTGCCACCGCTCCCGACCTGTGTCACCAGCGCCGTGCCAAGGATGTGGTCAACCAACTCGCCACACATTTCCTTGAAAGAGCAAGAGAACATTATCGGGCGGATCGTTTCGACGAAGCACTCTCCGACCTTACCAAAGCGGCAGCGGGTGAAGTTCATACGGATGAAATCGACCAACTCCGCAAAGACGTCGAAACCGTACGATCGGAACTAAAACGGAACGAAGTTTCTCGTCGCGACCGTATCCACGCGGCTAAACGTCGTATGGAGCGTGGTTCGCTTGTGGCCGGCCAGCGTATTCTCGAACAGGCAAGCGACTACGACGTCGACGCTCGTAGACTGCGCCAACAGTTTGAGCAGCGAGTGGAGGAGGTCGGTGACATTGCACAACAAATCGGCGAGTTGATCGCGGAGGGACAGTGGCGTCAGGCTGCGACGCGCATCCGTCAAGGCCGTACGATCGACGCTTACAACCAAGGCATCGCCAAAGTTGAAGCCGATTTGTGCAAAAAGGTGCTCGAAGCTGCCCGCAAGTCCATCGCTACCGGACGACTCTCCCGCGCGGGTGATGAGCTTGATTGTATTTCGAGCCTGGGCAGTCGAGCGCCGGAACTGCTGGAACTCGCCGATCTATTGCGAATTGCCATCAACGCTCGCGAGCACGCTCGCAATCGGCGTTATTCCGAGGCACGGCGTGAAGTCCTTAGCTTACAACGTCTTATCCCCGAAGCAAAGTGGACCAAGGAGGCAGCCCAAGTGCTGGATAAGATGGACGACTTCCAAACACAGCTTTGCAGTGGCCCGCTGGGTGAGCAGATCGATGCGAATCTACCCGATCAAGAAGATACAACGCCAGCCAACGGCACGCTGGCGGAAACCGTCGCCATTCCAGGCCGGCGTCCGACTGCCGGTCCGAGTGTCACCACCGGCAAGGGATACCTGATGTTGGTGGACGGCGGTGGTAGTTACTTGATCGTCAAGACGGACAATGCCTCTATCGGAAGAGTGGCATCAGAGAAACTCGCAGACATTCCACTCTTTAGCGATATTGGTGAGCGACACGCACAGCTTAGTCGCGTAGAGGACGACTACTTCTTCGTCGCGAGTCAGCCGGCGGAGATCGGCGGCAGGCAGGTCACACAGCACCTGTTGCGGGACGGCGATCGGGTCGTCATGGGCCGAAAAGCTAAACTCTCATTCCGCATTCCGAGCATGAAGAGTGGAACAGCGGTGCTGGACCTCAGCGATACAACCAAGATGCCCAACGACGTCCGTCGCGTCGTATTGTTTCGTCATCATGCAACAATTGGGGCGGGAAACAGCGCCCATATTCGTTGTCAGCACGCTCATCCGCCACTTGTGTTATTCGAGCGGAAGGGCAAGTTTTTCGTTCGTGCAAAAAGTGACGGACACGTCGATAACCAAGCTTTGGAGATACGACTAGGCGAACCGGTGGAGATGATGGGTGTAAGTTTCGTGCTTCAACCCTGGCAGGTTCGCTCGATGGGCACGGCGGCAATTTGACAGTAAGGCTATAGGGACATCGCACGTCCCTTTCGGTAACAAAACAGGCGGCAAGATCAATGGCCTACACATTCAAACATGGCACCCGTCCCCTCGACGATTACACGATACAGCGTGCGGTTGGCAGCGGTGGATTCGGCGAGGTGTATTACGCCGTCAGCGACGGCGGGCGCGAGGTTGCCCTCAAGTACCTGCGCGACAATCCGGAGATCGAACTTCGAGGCGTGGGTCACTGCATGAACCTAAAAAGCCCGCACCTGGTTTCCATCTTCGACATCAAAAAGAACAACGACGGTGACTACTTCATCATCATGGAGTACATCTCAGGCCCGTCGCTTCGTGACATTCTGATTGCCGAACCCAATGGCCTAGGCCAGCAAAAGGCTGCTTTCTTCGTTCGCGAAATCGCGAAAGGGTTAAGTTACTTGCACGATCGAGGCATCGTCCACCGCGACCTCAAACCCGGCAACATCTTTTACGACGACGGCTACGTGAAGATCGGCGACTATGGACTGAGCAAATTCATCGCCGTTTCGAGGCACAGCGCGCAAACGGCGAGCGTCGGCACTGTGCATTACATGGCACCGGAAATCGGCTCGGGCAACTATTCACGCGGCGTGGACATTTACGCCCTCGGCGTGATGCTCTACGAAATGCTGCTGGGCAAAGTACCGTTTGAGGGGTCGAGCATGGCCGAGGTGTTGATGAAACACCTGACCAGCCAACCCGAAATCGACGAACTCCCCGCCCCATTCGGCAAAGTGATTCGCAAAGCACTGGAGAAAGACCCAGCGGATCGCTATCAGACCGTGGACGAAATGGTGGAGGATCTGCTCGAAGTGCAAGATGTTCGGGAGAGCCTCGCAGGCTTTTCACCGCAGAGTTTGCAAGGCGCGGTGTACCGGGGCTCATCAGAGCCGGCTCCGTCCCCAAATCCTTCGCCCAATCCGTATGAAAACTTGCAACAACCAAGGCCTCAAACACCGCATCGGGCTGGAGAACAGGAAAACCTCCCGCCCTTCGCGATTCCTTTGCCGGACCGCCTGGCCCGCAAGCAGACCGCGATTTCACGCAAAATAGATTCGAAACTTCGCAAATTGGAAAGACGGGACGGCGTACGGCGTGATAAAGACGATCGAAACGATCCGCCTCCATACATACCAAGTAGCGATGCCGAGGCAATGGGTGGTCCGCCGCCCCCAGCCGGACACCAACAACGTACTATTGCTCCGGGCGAACACGTTAAGCGCATCACACTCGCGATCTTTACATGGGCATGCCTCAGCATCTTGGCCGGGTTCGCGAGTGGAGCAATCTACGGAGACGAAGAAGAGGCGTTGGGCGCCGGTATGGCGGTTGCGCTTGGCAGCGTTGGGCTTTTTCTTTCGCGTAAAGTGCTCAAATGGGTCAGCAGCGAAACACAACCACTGTGGGTAGAACGAATCGTCCAGTTCGCTTGTTGTGCTCCTTGGGTGTTAATAGGACTGCTGCCTGCACAAGACGGCATGTCGGATAACGAATGGGCAGGATTGGTTATCGGCATGCTCGCTGTGGTGCTTTTAAATAATTGGGACGGTGTTTTCAGGCAAGGCGCTGCCGGGACGATCAGCATATGGTCTGCCGCATGGACGGGGCTTTTCGCTTTAATCAGCGCCGCCGTCGCAAGCGGCATCGCCGACGGCGATCCGGACGATGTCATCGGCTTGGCGTTTGTAGCGGGTACGGGTTTGTCGCTAGTCGCCCAGGTTACCGGCTGGTGGCTTCCAGGCGTAGCCAATCGTCATGGTGGTGGAGGCCGACCAACGTCGGGACGATCAACAGATCATCCGCCTGCCGCGCCGAACGGACACGGCGAAAGCATGGAGATGTCCCATCACAGCAGAACAGAACAGAATTTCGGCGCAGCCGCAGACGAATATACGGAAAGGGTGGACCAGGATCAACACCATACAGCTTACGCTAAAACTGCGGGTGAAACCCTGACCGCACAGGAACGGATGGCCAAATTGGATCGGCTCGGCGAGCACAATCGCGACGGCAGAACCCGCCGCTGGGACATTACCCGGATGTTCTGGGCGTTCACTACGTTCGTATTCTTCCTTCTTTCCTGTGTCGTCTTCGTCGCTCCGCGCGCCTGGGCACGGGCGGATTACGACACGCAATTCACACTGTCAATTGTGGCGTTCGGACTCTTCTGCGTTTGCATGTTCTGCACGACGAAGATGACCGTTTTCCGTCGCGCCGGCTTTTGGCGTGAAAGCTTCAGACCTTTCCTGATCTGTGCAAGCACCTTTGGCATCGCCAGCTCGATTTTTGCACTCGCCTCACACACGCACGAAAATAAGCCGTTCATCGTGTTACTTTGCCTGTCGAGCGTGGTTTTCCTGCTATCATTGATCTTTGGAGGCAGGAAACATCGTCGCGCCCGCCACGTGGAATCATTCATTATCAGCGCCAAAACTCCCGATGCCCACGCTCCAACCACCGAACCGCAAACGGAAATCTAAGATTCGGCTTCCGGCCACTATTCACGCACCGGCTTCATCTGCCAACTACCTACCGGGTTAATCTTCTCCACCGACCTCGATTCGCCTGCCCTGACAGCTTGCCGCTTTGGGAAGCGTGATTTCGAGCACTCCTGCCGCACAATGTGCGGAAATCGCATCCTCATCCACTTCACCAGGCAATTCTACCTGTCGCATGAATGAACCATAACGCCGCTCGCTACTGATTCGCCTTTCCGAATCGTCCTTGGGAGCGGGAAGAGGCTTATGTCCTTTTACGAAGACAATGCCGTCCCTGTAAGTAAGGTCAATTTCATCAGCGACTACACCAGGAACCTCGATGCGAAGCGCGTAAGCATCCGCGCGTTCCAGCACTTCGACCGAAGGTGACCATTGCTGGCCATCAAAAGGTCCGGCGGTCACGCCGCTGTGGTAAACGCGATCAAACATTTTGTTCACTTCGTCCTGTAACCCCTGAAGCGTCAGAGGCAAATCGCCTTTGAGTGGGTTAAATGGCATGATCTTTCTCCTGGTAAAAGGCGTATCAGGTATCTCGTTGTTGCTTTCATCTTCTCGATGAAAGTACCATGCGGTCTTGCAACAAGCCAACGCAAACCTGCATGATTCCAAATGCCATCGTTCCACCGGCCTTCATCCGAATCCGACAAGTGAAAAAAGCGCTTACTCTTCCAACGGCAGACCGCCGCCCGGCGAGAGAGCCTTAGCCGTCATCGACATGATGACCGCCTTGATCGGTTCGAAGTTCTCTTTGGGCAGGAATACAATGTGCTCGTTCACGCCGGGTTTGATTTGTCGTCCACTGATGAGCATCGGAACCTTGGCGAGTGGAAATTCCGGCAGTGGCCTTTGGTTCATGGCAATCTGAATACGACGTATCATGCCGAACAACTGATCGATATCGAGGTACATCTCCATCGCGCGGGAACTTGAAAGGCGAGGTTGTAATTGGCTATATCCCGGCTGGGCAACAATCGCCGCATTGCCGGACCTCACGGCACCCATGCACCGGTCGAAAAACTCTCTGCCTCCGCCCAGCGTAATTAACACATTGCGTTGATCCACTGCTGCCATCCTGAAGAGAATACCTTCAGAACCTAACAACTGTTTCAACGAGGCCATCCACTCAATCTGCTGTTTCTTAGTCGGCGAGCCACCTTCCCCGTCCTCCAATTCCGCTTTTAGATCCAAACGCATGTGATGAATCGAAACCTGCTCCGCATTCTCCGCATTTTCCTCATACACCAGCATTTTCACCATCTGCTTTATCTGCGGATCCATGAAGAAGTCATCCTTGATCAACTCCATCACAGCGCGGTGCGCCTGGACCATTTCCCGCGCATCTTCTTTAGCTTCAATGACCTTCACAAGACCGATAAAGCCATCCGCCGATTCAGGCAGATTGCACAGACCAAACGATCCACGTACCACACCTCCGAGTACGGGCTCAAGCTTCTGCATCAGCACGCCGCGTTTGTCGATCGCGTACATGGTGCTTAGTTGCGGATTCGAAATGAGCGTTTCTACCGAACGCCGCACGCTGAAATCGCCGGGGCCGTTCGCGGCTCCACCAACCAACACGTAATCACCTTCGGCCAAACCACACAGAAGTGACTTTGATGTTTTCAATGTTTCGGCTGCATCAGTGTCCCCGGCACGCGCGTACACGGTTTCCAAAGTAAATCCCTGAACATCGAGCTTCGCGCCGATTTGGAGATACTTGTAGGTAGCAAGATTGTTGGGACCTACGAGGCCAGCCAAACCCATGCTGATCATCGGAAACATTGGGCTCTTCCTGAGCGCCTCAATGTCTGCATAAATCGTGATGTCATTTGCCTTGAACCGGTCGATCTGCATGCTGGACACGCGTCCACCAATGCCTTTGGTCGCACCCACTACCGCTTTCACCGTTTCCAGATCCTTGCCGATAATCGAGAAACCGTTTTTCGAACCAACAAAAGCCTCCTCATTTTTTATGGTCACCCTTGTGTAGCCGGGCTCTTTTTCAAGGGGGCGAGGGTTGATGTAGGCAAGAAGCTTCATTTCTTCCGTCGTAGGAATAATCAGAAGCAGATTGATCGCCATGCCGGATTGGGGGTTAGGCGGCATAACCACGAGGGCTGTGGTGCCGGATTCATCCAGGCCTTCAACAATCTCAACCTCAGCCTTGGCCAGCAATAATGGGCTTACCGCCTTGAAACCCAGTTCCTTTTGCAGGCTCACGATTTTCCCGTCGATACCGGCTAAATCATTGAGCGTAATCACCGCCCACGCATTTTCAGGAATCACAGCCAGCGTATCAACGGGTCCAACAGCCCCAAGAGGCGTTGTATATGCGAACAAAGTAAGCGCGATGATAAACAATCGACGATAAGCGTTCATCATTCTTCTCCAATGGACGGGTCACGATGGCGACCGAGGTGTTGTTTCAAATCAACGGTGGATGGAGCTATTCCCCGCGCACTCCACCCGGACAGGGCGCAAACTACCGCGCGGGCGCCGCAGGTCAACGCCCAATACCTATTGCCGTGTTTGAACTTGCAAAACCCCATGCGGCGGGCCATAACACATTCCGCTGTACGCAGAACCGATGCCACATTACCTAAGTAATTCGAGCGAACAAGTGGCGAACAAACACCAAAAGAAATCAAGCGCCCACAAGGTGGACAAACATCAAAATGCTCAAAAACACGAACCACATGAGGCGCTTCCCTCGAATGAGAAAGTAGTGCAAAGTCCATTGGCGGTATGGCTTGTGCTGGCTGCGATTGTTCTGTTTGGGCTGGTCCTCCGGCTTGTTTATCTCAGTCAAATACGGCCAATGGGCTTCTGGAATGTCACCCTTTCAGATGCGCAAATATACGAAGATCGGGCGGCGGGTATCGTAGCGGGCGATTGGCTCGGTCCGGAGGACTTCGTACATGCTCCGCTTTATGCTTATTTCATGGGCGCGATCC
Source organism: Phycisphaerae bacterium (assembly GCA_028282665.1). Classification (GTDB taxonomy): domain Bacteria; phylum Planctomycetota; class Phycisphaerae; order UBA1845; family UBA1845; genus JANQHN01. The sequence continues at coordinate 11,917 of JANQHN010000321.1, forward strand.
GTACCGTCGTAGGCGAGAGCCTGGCAAATGTGCGCATAGCGCAAGTGCTGCTCAGCGGCGCATCGCTCATTATTCTTTTTCTCACAGGAAGACGCTTTTTCAACGAGCGTGTCGGGTTACTCGCCGCCCTGTTTCTCGCTATCTTCGCACCGGCTATCTTCTTTGACGGCATTATCCAAAAAACTTCACTATCGCTATTCCTATCATGCCTTTTTCTTTGGCAACTCGCGCGATGTATGAACAATCCGGGGTACGTGGACTGGATCTTCGCAGGCGTCATCCTGGGCCTGCTCGGGTTAACTCGGCAAAACGCGCTGAGTTTGGGACTCATTCTCTTGGCATGCACGTTCTGGTATGGCAAGGACAAAACGCTGAAACTCAAGCTCGCGTGGTGCGGAGCGTGGTTACTCGCTTTGGTGTTGACACTTTCCCCTTGGGTTATCCGCAACAAAATGGTCACAGGTGAATTCGTCCTCACCACGCCCAACCTCGGACAAAACTTCGCGATGGGCAATCACCCCGACGCGACGGGCACCTACCTCCCCGCCAAGCGCGGCCGCGCATCCGCGGAGTTCGAACAAGAAGAATGGGTGCGCGAAGCCGAGCGCCAACAGGGAGCCCCTCCCGGATCACTCAGCGCAAACGAGGTATCTTCTTTCTACCTTTCGAGCGCCTTGGATTACATTAAAGGAAACCCCGGTCATTTTCTAAAACTCACTGGTAAGAAAATCGCTTTATGCTGGAACATCTACGAAACACCGGACACTGAAGATTACTATGTCTACGCGGAACACGCCCCACTGCTAAGTACGCTTGATCAAGTGCTGCATTTTGGCGGCCTGGCTTCGTTCGCGCTGCTTGGGATATTTCTCACGCGATCCAATCACCGACGATACCGGCCTTTGTACCTCTGGCTTATCGTAACAACCCTGTCGGTAGCAGTCTTCGTGGTGTTCGCGAGGTATCGATTCCCGATGGTGCCGGTGCTCGCGCTCTTCGCAGCGGCGGGATTGATCGAGCTTGTAAAATTGTCATGCCGCAAAGATACTGGCAAGCTGATCACCGCAGCGATCATACTGGTGGTCACGTATGTCCTCACTAGTATCCCTATCCTCCACCCACCGGCACCATCCGTGCGTGGCTACCTCAATCACGGAGTTGCGCTGGCTCGTCAGCATCGCTACGAGGAAGACTTTGAGCAAACCCACAAAGCACTGTCCCTCGACCCCGACAACGTCGATGCTCATCTTGCGATCGGTAACACGCTGCTCCAGTTGGAGCAAAATGACGAAGCGCTAACTCACTACAGACAAGCCCTTAAAGGCGCGCCCAACGACCCCGTCGCGCTGCGAGGTGTGGCGAACGGCCTCCTGAAAAAGGGCGAAATCGAGAACGCGCGACTTTACTTCGAGCGAGCCTACCAATACGAATCGGACAACCCTCGAACCCTCAGCGGGCTGGCCACCTGCCTTGCGCAATCTGATGAAATCGAAAAAGCTATCGAACTATTCCAACAAGCGATCGCATTGAATCCGAAGCTTGCCGATGCCCACGTGAATCTCGCCAATTGCTACCAACTTACTGATCGAGCTGACGAGGCGTTGTTACATTACAAGAAAGCCGTTCGTTTGGATCCTAGAAGCCTCCCTGGCTGGCATGGTATGGTTGGCATCTACATGCAGTGCGAAGACTTCAACCGCGCAATCGAAGCGGGTCAGCGCGTGCGTGAACTCGACCCACAAAACGTTCAGATGCAGCAGTTCCTTTTAGGCCTGTGCCTAAAACACGAAGATTTCAAGTGTCTCCTCGACCAGGTCGAATCGATGCTGGATGGCCCCAGTTTCGTCGCCGATCACACGGTACCCGGCATTGTGTCCGCACTACTCAAAAAGATTGCGCACCGTGAGAATGTCGCAACTCTGTTGCGCGAACGGGCGTTGGCTGTAGCCGAACGATTATACAAATCGCACGACGAACCTTTGCCTGATGTTGTTCATGCTTATGTGCTGAGCTTGGCGGCGCTGGGAAATACCGAACTCGCAATAAAGGTCGCCCAACAAGCCGCGTCCACCACATCTGCCGATTCCTCTGCATTTAAGCAGCTGATGCAGAAACTCGTAGAGCAATGCCGTCAAGGTCACAGACCTTGGGAGTTTGATTGATCCTCAAGGATCAATCGGATAACGTGAAAACAGCCGGATCATGAACCCATCGAGTCGCCGACGAACCAAGGAGCAAACATGCGAGCCACAAGCATGAGTTGGGTAAATCTGACGCTCGCCATCATCACGATGGCGTGGCTGACCGCTTGCAACCCCGTCGTAGATGCCCCAGTCAACGATAACACGCCAGACGTGAATCCGAACAACAACACCAACGATAACTTGTCCCCCGATGATGAGCTTGACGACAATGCCAACGACAATGACGCTGACGACGAGCCAAACGATGGCGGAATGCCCGACGACAATCCCGATGACGGCAGTGATCAGCCGGATGACGGCGTCGATGAGGACCCGGACAGCGGAGGCGATAACGATACCTCGGGCGACGAGGCGATGCCAGATTTTGCCGTGTTGGACGTAAACCCCACATCACCACGATACAACGAGGAAGTGTCGCCCCGCGACTACATAGGGCAGATTTCCGCGTGGTATTTCGGGCACTCGACGTGAGGTTACTGCCGAAGCCAGTTTGGCTTCCTCAACACCTTACAGGCTGAGTTCGACACAATTGAAACCGACCTGGACATTCAAATCCTTGGCGTCAACGACGTCTCCTACGAAAATGGCAATGTGACGATCGTGGCCGATAATGACATCCCCTGGCTTCAGCCCGTCGGTCGCGATGCGATATGGACCGACTGGCAGGTCATTTATCGCGATGTCATCATCATAGGTCCAGGCAATGAGTACTTGGCTACATTCAATCTGTCGGAATTCGATCTTTCCAACACCGAAAGCTACGAGGCATTGAAGCAACTGCTGATTGAGGCCGCGACACAGTTTGATTGATATTTACCACTGGCACGGCAAAACCATATCGAAGAACGTCCGATCCGGCGATAATACGACGTACGAACCGTCAAAACTTGTCGCCCATCGGCGTATTCGGATGGCATAAAGGTCTGCGTATACATTCGCAAAATCGCGCATAAATCCCCTCAAGTCGCGAATTATAGGTTCAGGTGGGCATTGTAATCGCCCAAGTAGGCAGGGGCCGGTAGACTATTATGCAGGTTCATGCTTCCCCTTGGCCTGGGGGTGGGTGCGCCCGCAGCCCGGAGAATGTCGTCATGTTACAAACCGTCGCAGCCCATATCGGATCGAAAGTGTTGACCGCGTTGCTCGTGCTCGGGTGCTTGGGTGCGGGAATCTACTTTTGGCGCAACCCGGACGATCTAAGAGCGATCTGGCAGGTCATTAAATACGTACTGAGTTGGTTGGCTTTTGTGGCGGTCCTGCCTTGGGCGACCTTCTTCGTCACCCGTTGGGTGATGAACATGGACTCGAACTGGGCGGAGGCACTCATGCTCATAGGCTACCTTGCGCTCGACATCGCGATGGCGATGTTTCTTGCGGGTTTCAGCGGACACGGATTCCTGGCCTGGAGCATCATGATCGTTGGATTTCTGACTGCCGCCGTTTATAATTTCCTTGTTTGCAATTACTTATCTGACCGATTCGAGGAAGCTTGATCGGGTGCGGTCGCGGAAAGAACACAAGCCATGTACACGCTGAGCAAAGGAGAACGAATTAGCAACTACTTGCTCGAAGCGCCCCTTGGACAGGGCAGCTTCGGCGAGGTGTGGCGGGCGCGGCATCACGTCTTTGACGATGTCGTGGCAATCAAAATTCCGACCGATCCGCAGTACGTACGTAACTTGCAGCGGGAAGGTCTTGTCGTACATGGCCTAAAACACCCCAACGTGGTTCGCGCGATCGATCTCGATCCGTACGCCACGCCGCCCTACCTGGTGATGGAATTCATTGACGGGCCGACGTTGCGAGAGGCGATTGACAAGCTCAAAGACCGTTTCCCTCTGAAATCAGCCATCGCAATCGAGGAAGGCATCCTGCGCGCACTCGATGCGGCGCACAAGACCGGACTTTTGCATCGCGACATCAAGCCGGCCAACATCATGCTGGCTCATCCATTGGATCAGATCGAAACGATTACGCCGGGCGGCGTAAAAGTCACTGACTTCGGTCTGGGGCGTGTCGGCGGCGATGTAGCGCAGTCCATCCTCATTAGCGGCCAATCTGAAACTGAGGGCGGTCGAAACATCTCGGGAACGTTGGCATACATGTCCCCCGAGCAGCGTGAAGGTCGCGACCTCGACGGACGGTCTGATCTCTACGCTTGCGGTGTAGTGCTCTTCGAAATGCTGACAGGCGAAAGACCTCAAGGACACGACCTGCCGACCATGTTACGGCGCCAGCTTCCCAAGCAGGTCGATGAATTCTTCAAAAAAGCGTACGCGAGGCAGGAAAAGCGGTACAAAGATGCCCAGGAAATGATCGACGACCTACTTCGCATCCCCACGGAATTGGTTGTTGCGGATCAGGGAAGCGTTAAATCGCCTCCTCCCCCGCCACAGACTTGGCCTCCCGGTCATGCTCATAAAAAAGAGGGCATTTGCTCATCTTGCAACACGCCGGTTCTACCTGAGGATCAATTCTGCATCGCCTGTGGGCGATGTTTGGTCGAGGTCGTTCCTCGCTGTCCTCAGTGTAATGGATTCGTGGGGCGAAATGATTTGTTCTGCATCTTTTGCGGGCAGGACCTGCGCAGGGAAACCGCGTAAGGGAGCATGCCGATGAATACTTTAGGTCCAGTACTGCTGATCGCACTGCTGCTTCTTTGTGGAACTGTTATCTTCGGTGGGATCGCAGTCATTTGGAAACTGTCATCCTGGGTGGGCAGTGGATTTCAGCGAATGTTCGGTGATGACCCCACGCCCCCCATCGGCCATCCGCGTCGCGGCGGGCCGGTAATGTGCGGCAACCCGCGCTGCGGCAAAGTGGAATACAGACAGGCGAATTATTGCAGCCAGTGCGGGCAAAAACTCCTGCGCGGCTCGAGACGACACCTGGAGCACGAATACGCATGACCCTATCCGCCTCCAAAGCCCTTCAACTCGAGACGGAGTTTCTATCCGGCGTCGACAACAAGCTCGAAGGCGCCAAAGGCAAGCTGCTACGCGGCTCGGTCTGGCAACGCGCCCGCACGGATGAAACTGACCACTTACGCGCTTTGATGGCGAAAAGCCAACTCTTCGACCGCAATCTGCTCAAGAATCTACCCGCCAACCGCCGTGTCGCCGTCCATGGTTTCGATCGCGTGTTGTTCTTTTGGAAACGGCGCACAGGTATCGCTATTGCGTCCACGCTTTCACCTCTTTCCCATTACGTCGAGAATCCGGACGAAACGCCGCCTCCAATTGGCTTAGGAGACCTCGCGGACCATGTCCGTAAGCTTGTGGGCGACCAAAATACACCACACATCATCGGCGTGTGCAGTCCCAGCGGTTTTACGGAGGAAGCTCGTGAAGCAGGCCTAGACTACACAAACGTCCAGCTCGTGCTAATCGAGCCGGATGGCGCAGGCGGATGGAAAATCACTCCCACAGCGGAGGATGTCGATCCAAGAATTGCCCAGATGTTCGATCCGGAGGGCAGTTCCGACAAGACGGAACGGATCAAAGCAGCGATTGATGCGAGCAGTTCCGACCTGCTGACAAGCGCAATCGACACGGAGTCGATTGCGAAAATGGTAAAATTGCCCGAACATCTGGTGGAGCAGGTGTTCGAACAAGTCGCGCAAGCTGATCCGGAACTTCGATTGAGCAAGAAAGATGGCGAGTGTTTGCTATATCGCGGGGCCCCGGTCGAAACGGTGGAGAAGAAATCGATGAGTATGATCGACCGCATCAAACAACTGTTTTCCCGCGAGGGCGACGAAAACGAGAAGATCAACGTCCTCTCGGAGCGTCGGGCGGCACTGGCGAAACGTCGGGATCGAATTTACGAGGACATCGGACAACTCGAGAGCAAAGAAGCCTCGTTGCTCGAAGAAGGCAAGGCCGCGAAGTCGCAGGTACCCAGGCGTCGGATTGCGGCACAGCTCGCACAGGTCCGTAAGGATATCGGTCGGCAGAATACCGTCGCTGCGATGTTGAACCAGCAGATCAACATCATCAGCACCGACATCCACAACCTCACGCTCATCAAACAGGGTGAGGCCGCCAGCTTGCCCGATACGCAGGAATTGACTGAGAACGCAGTGAAGGCGGAGGAGATGCTCGAGACGCTGCAGACGGACGCCGAGTTGGTTTCATCACTGGAAACGGGCATGGCAGAGATGAGCACGAGCGAAGAAGAACTGGCGATTCTGCGTGAATTCGAGGAGGCGGATAAACCGGATCAAGCGCAGACCACTTCTGCTGCCACCCAATCGATTGCCCCTTCCGCCGCAGCGATCGACGACGAATTTGCCGAGTTCGAGCCACCCGCAGACCCCACGCCGCCCTCCTCGGCTCGCAAGGAAAAAACGGGAGATGCGGAGGCGAGTTGAAATCGACCACATAGGGTAATCACTGCTAGTAGCAGTAACACAGGGAAGGATTGAATCGCCAATGGCGCTTCTGGACTGGTTGACCAAACGAAACAAACCGCTCTCCAGGATGACGCGGTCCGAATTGCGCCGCCAAGAACTCCTCCTCGAAAAAGACCGCAATCAGCTTCTGAACAAAATCACCAAAATCGCCAAACAGAAGCAGGAGCTATTCGCCCGCGGCAAGGAAGAGAAAATTCCTGAAGTGCGTCGCGAACTAGCTCGCGAATTTGAGCTCAAGACAACCGAACAGCTCATGCTCTCTCGCCAGCTCAACATCCGCAGCAAGGAGATGATCACCGTCTCACGCCTGCGCATGATGCGAGAAAACGCCGACCGGGCAGGCACTAACAAACAGTTAGGCCTGATCAGCGAGGCGGACATGTTGCGGCTCGGCAAAATGATCGAGTCCGACGCGATTCGAAGCGAGGTCTACCAGGAACGACTGGACGAAATCCTGCGCATGGGCCAGGAAGTCGACGAAGGCGGAGCTTCGCTCAGCGACGCCGGCCAGGACGTCATGAATATCTGGGAACGCATGGACACCGGCGCTATCACTGACGAAAACGAAGCCTTCGAAGAGGCGGACCGCACCGTACGCCAGCGACACGCAGCGCCGGAAGAGTAACGGGTGCCGCAATTGGCGAATTTCGGTTGGCGATTGGGAGCGTCTGAGTTCGTTGTATAACGCGATCTGTCCGTCATTCCCTAGAAAGCGAGAACCCAGGGCGGCTTGGTTGAGTACCTAAACGGCACCCCGGCAAGACTGACCGATCGACATATCAGGTGCGACCAAGGCGATTCGGTCGAGATTGTGCCGCCTAGGATTAAGAGGAAACTATGCCACACAAAAAGCTAAGACGCAGCGCTCGCAGTCGCATAGTCGCCGGCGTGTGCGGCGGACTCGCGGAGTACTTTGATATCGATCCAGTCGCAATACGCGTGGGCTACGTGTTACTCAGTGTACTTTCGAACGGCTTTCCAGGCGTGTTAATTTATATACTGATCTGGATTCTCGTGCCCGAACGCGAATACGTATAGGTTAGGTAGGCATCGTCGATTTGTGGCCGTCGAATGTTGACGGAAAAACGTTTAAACGCTCGCAAAAGGTCAAAACACAACCGCGATTTCATCGAAAATCGGTCATCAATAATACCGAGAGGTAAATATGGGACTGTTTAAATCAGCCGAAGAACGACGAATCGAGCGCGACATCAAGATTCGTCAGGGTATTCGTCGCATCGAGAAATCCATTCGTGAGCAAGCGAAGTTTCAGGATGAATTCATCAAGAACGCCCAACGCGCGAAGCAGATCGGCGACACCGCGCAGTACAACTTCATCCGCAATTCGCTCAAGAAGACCGCGGCAATCCGCAAGATGCTCGAGCGGCAATTGCTCTCCGTAAAGAACGCCTTGCTCATCAAGCGGCAGGCGGAGGCAAGTGCCGACTTCGCACAGAGCATGGGCATGATGGCCAGCGAAATCGGCAAACTTTTCGGCGAAACGGACCTCGTAAAAACGCAGGCGGACTGGGAGAAGGCGATGGTCCAGTCGCAGACGATGGAGGAACGGATGAGCATGTTCCTCGACTCCGTGGAAGACATGGCCAGCCAGGATGTCGAAATGAGCGGCGCGACCGACGTGCTCAGCGACGAAGAAATCGATCGCATGATCGAAGCGGAGACCGAGGCGGAACATCAAAAAGAATTGGACAAACTCGCGGGATTGCGGGCGGAACTGGACCAGCTCAAGGGCAAGAGCGAGAAGCAGAAGTAGGCTATCGGTCCAAATGACTCGCAATTAGTGGAATACCGATACGCAACCTGGCATTCGCACAAAATACGACACCGGAACCTATACCCATGTCCGTATCCTTCGCCACATTTGAACGTCTGAAAAACAAGGGCGTATCCTCGTACCAGAAGGGCGACTACCTTGCCGCGAAGAGTTACCTCGTCGACGCGGCCGAGTGCCTGATCGAACTTGCAGAGAAGGCGAAGACCGACGAAGCACGCCGCCAACACGAAGAACTCGCCGCCGAACTCATCGAACTCGCCAAGGAGGCGGACCAAAACCACAAAACCGGCGGAAAAAAGAAGCGTCGCCAGTCCGTCTCCGAAGACGAAAGCGAATCGGACGCCTCCGAGTGGATCGTTAAGGAGAAACCGGACATCGGCTTCGACGACATCGCCGGTTTGGACGACGTCAAACAGGACATTCGCCTCAAGATGCTCTACCCGTTCAAGCACCCCGAACTCGCTAAAAAATACGGTATTTCGACGGGCGGTGGGGTACTGCTCTACGGCCCGCCGGGCACCGGAAAAACCATGATGGCAAAAGCGATTGCGCACGAGGTCGAGGCGACATTCTTCGTGATCTCCCCGGCACAAATGCTTAGCAAATGGGTTGGTGAGGCGGAGCAGAACATCAAAAAGCTCTTCGATGCCGCCAAACAGGAAGAAATCGCCGTCATCTTCATCGACGAAATCGAAGCCCTCGTGCCGCGTCGCAAAAGCGACTCGTCAACGGTGATGCAACGCGTCGTGCCGCAAATTCTCCAGGAACTCGAAGGCTTCGACCGCAAGTCGGACCGGGCGCTCTTGTTCATCGGAGCGACGAATAAGCCGTGGATGCTGGATGAAGCGATGATGAGACCCGGTCGAATGGATGCGCGAATTTACGTTGGCCTACCCGATGGTCCAGCCCGCTTCAAGCTGCTCGAAATCTACCTCGCGCGCAGACCTTTGGATGGCGATGTGAACTTCGGCATTTTATGCGACAAACTTGACGGCTATACTGGAGCGGACATCAAGAACATCGCCCAACAGGCAGCCCAGATCCCCTTCATGGAAGCGATCGGCGGCGGCGAACCCAGGCCGATCTCGATGGCGGATGTCGTCGCGGTCATCGACCAAACTCCACCTTCCGTCCACCCCTCGGATCTTGTGCGATTTGACAAGTTCCGAGCGGATGGGAAATAAAAATCGCTGGGAAGTCGAAATGTCAAGATCCGGAACTTTAGGTAGTGCCATTGCCAACACCGAGTTCGAATCCAGCAACGAATCGTGCTCCGTGCGACTTATTGAGGGTTCGTCCGTATTGCATTTGTCACGCCTGAGTTGATCCGTTGGTCAGCTACACGTCGTTTCTTACGATCTGCCGAATTCGCGCCAGGTGATAGTCGTCGTGCTCGCAAGTAAAGTGCACGAGATCGACAAGACGCATCTGTTTCTCCAGGCGAGGATGTACGGCAGAGCGGAACCACATGTCCTCGGATTGCGTTTCCAGCCGGCTCGTGAATTCGTACCGTCCTTCACAAAACGAAGCGAGAAGATCGTCGATGCTGCGGTTATTGTGATCAGCGGCGTTGGTGGCCGCGTTGGTCAGGTCCGCCGCGACGAGATTCGATTCGCCTGCGACCAATTGCTCGAATCGTCGCACCCACAACGTTTCCACATCAATCAAGTGTCCGATGTTCTGCTGAATTGTCCAACCTTGACCGTCATCAGCAGTCAACAACTGCGGGCGGACACCGGCTATCAGCGCTTCGACTCGTAAGGGCGTACCGCGCAGGCGCTCGAGCAAATCAGGGAATTTCTCGGGCGGATAGTCGAAATTGAAGTGTCGTTCGAACCAAGGCCAGCGTTTCATGATTAGGCTCCCTTCTGATTCTGCGAACATGAGTGCTGTGATACCCACTCGTCGATACCAACGACATCATAAAGCATGCAGCTATAAACCGCTTTTGCGCAGGAACGAAGCAAGTCCTGCGAGATCGTCTGTGTTGATGTAGTCCACCCCTTCGCGATGAAGCAACCACCACACGGATTGACGATCGGGGGTTGCCCAGAATCGCACTTTTCGGCCGCGCGCGTGAGCTTTTTTGACAACGTCGCGCAGTCTGGTGAGTTCATCCGCGGGCATTGGCTTACTGCCACGCCAAGTGAACAGCTTCTTGGCGTTATCACTGATAAGCGGCATAAGGTGAACGGTGGCATCACTATCGAGATCGCCGAGCCGGCCATCGTATCCGGCGAATCTTAGCGACTGCGCTCGCATCTTTTCAATGGGGCGGCTTCCTGAGATGACGACCTGGATCGGCCCCGTTTTCAATTCATTTTCTCGCACGACGTGCAACATGGCGGCGTATTCGGAAAGCTGCTTGTGCAACACATCGTACGTTTTCTTCGCGTCAGACTTGATATCGACGAGAAGGAGGAACGGTCGAGATTGGCCGTGGTAAACGACGCCATCGTTTGCTTCAACACGCTGACGAAGCGGTTCAAGGTAGAGTGATCGGAGCGTGCGATTTGGATTGGTAAGTAATCGATGGTGGGCGACGAGCAGTTCGCCTTCAACAAGATTGATGTCCGCTTCAACGCTCATGAAACCATGATCAAGCGCATCTAAGAGTGGGCGGGAATGCTCGTAGTCGTTGTGTGCGTGGGCACGGTTGAGCACTTGAACGATAGCGGGCTTATTGCGCGAGGCGCAACCGAGGAGCACGAAGCAAGAAATCATAATCAGACACGCCTCAACGAACCGGTCGCTTTTAGAATTCATCCGTCTCAACCCTATCTGGAATTTGTTGTGAAGACGAATCATCAAAACCCAACCGTTCGAGCACGTCAAACCATCGGGCATGTTTTGAGCCTGGCAGACGAATTCCACAGTATGCTGCGGGCATGATGACTGAATGCTCGTGGCATGTTTGGACAACAATGGAATTTTGGTTCAGGTGTCATTAAAGTGGCTACCGGAGACTGGGATTCACGATTTCGCATACACATTGCCTCAGCCATCCTGGAGCCCTGCATATTGATTGATCAGTTCGTCCAGCACAGCTTTGGTAACGGATTCTGTTCGTTCACCACTTGCGCTGGTAACCGCGAGGAAGGCGAAATTCTACTCCCGGAGCGATCATGATGATGGCGTACCACATGCGTTACCGGCGTGGGTGAGACCAAAACAAATTCCTTTCGTTTGGAAGTGACACAATCTATTATGCAATGCAGCCCTTGAGTCGGGGTATGCAGTTTCTTGATTGTCTCCGGCTTGAGTATATACCCATCGAGGCTATTGATCCTCCGCGGGCAGCCATTAAATGAAACGGCGCATGCTTTGCCCAGTACGCCAGTGTCAGGCGAACACATTCCGCCGAGCTGTAGACGGAGAGATTGTCCGTAGCGACTTTTGCCAGATCAAAGGTCGGTTCACTCGCGATGGCCAATGCGGAGGTCAGAACGAAGCCGAGGGCGATACATACAAACGCATGATGTCTCGCTTACGTGGCGTAGGTTCGTGGATTGCGCAGGTAAATCGCCAGTCTGATGGCACCCCAGATCATACACGCTCGCCCGAGTCGGAAAGTACCCACCCGGCATTTCCATCGGGCAGTTCGATACGCCACCACGCGCCTCGTTCTTCCAACACGGTGAACTCGACGCCCGCCTGGAGAGGTTGGGCGAACTGCTTTTGGTACCCCTCACCCGGTCCTTTCCGCACGGTGACGTCGGTGCCGAGAAGGACCGCAGGAGGTGTGCGCTCGTTGCTTTGACGTTCATAAATCACGGAACCAATCGACATCGCACAAAACAAGCCCGCAGCTAGAGCGCACCAAGCCACTGCCTGCGAGCGCACGAAATTGCGTATGAGAAGGAGAATCCAAAGGGCTGCAAACAGCGCGATCGCGGCACGGATTCTACCTCCCATTGTGGTGTCGAAGTGCCAGAACAGCAACGAACGCAACAGTTTGTCCCGGCCTGCAGTCGCGATTTGATTCACCCGTCGTTCGCGCGCGAGATTCAAGTTGTGTGCGAGGTAGGGGTCGCGCGGGATGAGGCGCTGCGCTCGGCGGTAGTGGAGAATGGCCTCACCGATGTCGCCGGCTTGCAAGTAGGCGTTGCCAAGGTTGTATTCGAGTTTCCCGTTTGACACGCCGCGTGCGATGATGGTTTCCAGTTGGGTCGCGACGTTGCGAAAGATGCGCCTGGCTTCGTCGGGATTTGCTTCAAGCAGAGCTTGCGCTCGGTCAAACTCCTCCAATGCTGCCGCGATGCGTTCCTCGTCGGCGGGCGCGGCAGCCATCTCCGCCCAAACCGGTGCCGACGTCATCGACAAGACAACAAGCCCAAGAATACGGATGAGCATTGCCTTTAGCGCGGCTGGTCGCGAATTGGGCGAAAAGACACCAGTCATGATTTCGCCACCTCCTTGATAATCGATTCTGCCCGGTCAATAAGGCGATTGGCTTCTTCTTCCGCCCCCCCCATACCCGCGTAGCTCGCCTGCTCACATTCTCGAATGAAATCCACAACCATCGTTCGTGTTTTGTCTTTTATCCCAAATTCCATAAATCGGGCGTTGAGTTCTTCACAAGCAAGGTGACCTGTCGGAAGATTTAACCAGTCAGCCACGAAGCGCCCTACCGCCTGACCCGTCTTGTGGATTTTGTCGGCACTCACGGAAGATCGCCTGGCCTCCTGAAGCATTTCCTTCGCTACCCCGTGCGCTTGACGTCGCCGCGCGTACGCCGGATCGGTGGACAGGCGTTTTCGTCGTAGCGTGATAAACGTGACCAGCAAATAAACAGCAGGAGGGAAGCAGAGGGTCGCAGCCCACACCGGTGTCAACAAAAACTGCTGCGACGCGACAAGTCTACTTGCATTTGCATAGTTGGGCATGATCCCTCCGCTGAGCACCGTGAGTGTCTCGCTCTCGGGTTTAGCCTCTGTCCCATCGGTTAGTTGTATTGCGCCTAGCTGTTTGGACGGCGGATCGACTACGATGTCCAGTGCGTCGCTACGCAACGTTACGTACGCCTCTTCGACGGGGTCGAAGTAAGACATAGAGAGCGGAGGAATGGTTTGCTCGCCCTCACGCTTGGGAAACACCGCCTTGCGAAACACTTTCGCATCGTCCTGGAGTTCGCCTACGAGTTCTTCACGCGTGAAGTCAAACCGACTGACGAGTTCGGGTTGCAAACTCAGGTCCGGTCCGGGGGCGCCTGCGATCGGATCGCCTTGAAGCTCGATTGTAATGGTGACGGGTTCGCCCAGTTCGATGCGCTGCGGCTTGGCGCTAACATTCATATCGTACCGGCCAATCGCGCCTACGTAGTCGGCAGGTTTGCCATTCTCCGGCGGCGCTTTGACGACGACAATAATCGCATCGGCCCGAGCAGTAGCACGCTCAGCATCCACCACGGTCAGTTCGCCCCAAATGTTTCGTCGCACTGCGGTTGGATAGTTGACCCGTGCGAAGATCGGACCGATTTGCGCTTGACCGGGATCGGCTGCTACGAAGTCAACGGTAAAATGGAAGACTTTGTACGCGTGCCGTTCACCATCCGAATCAGTCAGCCAAGTTTGTCTGTAAGTGCCTTGCCTCTGTCGAATCACATCCAAAAAAATGCCAAACTTTGATCGCTCAAGATCCAGAACATTGCGTATCAGATCGATATCCACAACCTGGCCGCGCTGGGTGAATTCGCGAATGTAGAGTTTCAGTGTGGCACGATAGGTTTGTGTCACATAAACAGCATCCGGAAAGACCTCCAACTCCACGAAGACGAGGCTTTCGGATTTGGGCTTGATAGTCGGCTCGCGTACGAAAACGTTGGTCGTATCCGTGGTGTATTCCCGCCCATCGGCCGTAACAGTGAACGGACCTACCTCGTAGCTGCCCGCTTTGGATGCGGTGAGGCTGAGGAAATAGGTGTAGGTAGCCCGTTCGGTGCGGCGTCCGTTGACGATGCTGACCATCGACCGCTGCGAAGGATTGGGGTTCAAAAGCTGAATTTCCAAATTTTCCCGCGCAACAACCTGAGGAGCAGACGGCACACCGGTGTTGGTGCAAACCAACTGCACCAGCACGGGTTCGCCAACCTCAATCGACTTCGATTGAATGTTCACCGTTACGCCAGGCGACTGTGCGAAAACCGCCGAGGCGATGCATAACGATACGAAAAAAAACGCGTATTTGGACATTTACCAATCCTTCTTCTCATTACGCGGCGCCGGCTGGGCGGGCACGTACTCGACACGGTCCTGTTTACGGCGGCGCATCTCGTCGATCAGTTGACGCAATTGACGCAAGGCCTGCTCCAGCGACTCCTCATTGGGCTCGGCCTGCTGCGGCGTGGCTTGTGGTTGTTGTTCATCCTCACCTTGTGGCGCCTGCTGCCGCTCAGTCTCCTGCGCTTGATCCCGTTGCTGTTGATCTTGATTTTGCTGCGATTCCTGTCGCTCGCTGGATTGGTCCTGCTGTTGTTGATTCTGCTGGCTTTGTTGCTGATCCTGTTGTGGGTCCTGTTGCTCTTGATTGTCGTTTTGTTGTTGATCCTGCTGTTGTTGCTGCTGGATCTCCTTGAGTTGTCTCCAGACAGTGCCAGCCTTGTAATTGGCTTCCCGGGCGGCAGCGTGACCAGGGTTGGCCCCCAATACATCCTGGTAACCACGCATGGCGCGTTCGAACGAACTGATCGCTGCCTGCGGGTCGTCGCCCTGTTCGAGCGCTTGCAAGTGATCCGCCGCAGCCCGAGCGAACATCGCGTCATCCGCCAGCTTGCGATCTTCACCATAAGCAGCCTTCTCAAACGCGGCGCGCGCTTTGTCGTATTCTTTTAGGCGTAAATGACCAAGGCCCGTGTTGAAATCGATCTCCTTAGCGTCCGGCAGCTTTTCACGAGCAGCCAAGTATGCATCCAACGCTTCACGAAGTTTTTCCGCCTCAAATAGCGCGTTTCCTTCACTCACAAGTTTACGCGCGTTCGCCCGTTCGGAACGCGAAGCAGGTGCCTCTCGATCCACTTCTGATGCAGTTGCCGGATCGGCAGATTGTGTTTCTTCCGTCCTTCCCGGTTCATTAGCGATGGGCAAATTGCTCGAACTCGATGTAGCTTGCGCGTAACCGAGATCCGGCGACATCAACAATCCGCCTGCGACGCAAAAAGCGAACAAGGCGTATCGGCTGCATTCGCTCATGATTCTCCCTCCTGCTGCCACGTTCGCGTTGGCAGGTCTGCAGTCGATCTGCGCCGCTCGCTAATAAACGGCTCAACGCACAGCAGTGCAATGCAGGCTGCAAGAAACCATTGATAGCGTGGCCTGGTTCGCTCGCGACGTTCGGTCGTCAACAACTCCCGGTGCATATCCGCGATCCCCTCGACCACCCAGGACAGGTGCTCCAAGGGGGTATAACGTCCTTCACCCACTTCCGCGATGCGAGACAAACCCTGCGGGTCGATTTTGGAAAAGACGATTTTACCTTCGTACACGAGCGGCTTGGCTTTAGGTGTGTCATCGCTAGGCACTTCCGCGCCGGCGGCCAGCGTCGGATCCCCCGCTCCAACAGTGAAGGTTCGCACACCGTCTTCCTGATAGACGGTCTGGGCGGCGGCAATGGGGTCGCCCTCGTGATCCTCGCCGTCTGTAACGATCAAGATAATTTTTGTCGCCTTTTCCGGCGAGGAAGCGAAAAACTCGGCGGCGGCGTAGATCGCTTCCGCGATCGCGGTTCCACCTTGAGGCGCGCTGCGAATGTCAACCTTATCCAACGTATCACGGAAAAAAGCGTGGTCGAGACTTAAAGGCACCTTCATCGAAGTGGCTCCCGCGAACACGAGCAATCCCAGCCGGTTCGATCGGTTGAACAGATTCCGCTCGGTCAATTGCCTTCGAAGTTCTTCTTTGGCGCGGGTAAGGCGGTTGGGCGAAAGGTCGCGGGCGAGCATCGAACGTGACACATCCAGGGCAACCACGACATCCACGCCATACGCCTCTTCCTCCTCGATGTACACTCCCCATCGCGGCCCGACAATTGCGGCAATGAGCAGCACAAATGCCGTCATCACCAAGCAGGCGCGAACGACCTGCCTGCTGGAAATAAATCGTGTACCCAACAGCGGCGCGAGCGCAGCAGAAGTGAATCGAGTAAGTGCCCTCCGTTTGCGATACAGCCCCCACACATAGAGCAAGCTGGCTATCGGAACTACGCATATCAGCCACAAAAGATCGAAATTGTCGAAAGGCCAATCTCCAATCTCTGTGAGCAAAATTGCGCAAAGACCCGCAAACGCCAACGCGACGGGCCAAATCAGCACCCACACAACCCAGGCTGCTTTTGCGTATATCTTTTCTGGCGTCACGGCACCGTCCTAAATCGCGTATTGATCAACAGCACCTCAAAAAACAGTAAACCCAATCCAATGAGCATCGCGTATCGCGCTGCCTGCGTGTCATCGCGATACGCACGATCGCCGGTAGCCTGCCGTTCAAGCTTGTCGATCTGCTCGTAAATTTGCGTGAGTGAACGAGTATCCATCGCTCGGAAATACGCGCCGCCGGTAGTGCTGGCGATACGCTTGAGCGTGGGTTCATCCACACGGTCAGTTCGACCAAATCCGGGTAACATCCTTGTCTGCCCAATGGCACCGATTGTGTAAATCTTGATGTCAAATTTTGCCGCAAGCTTGGCTGCCTCGACCGGATTGGGTACGGATTCCCGGAATTCCCTAGGTGGATTGTCAGACCCATCCGTGAGCAGGATCATCACTTTGCTCTTCGCGGCCTCTGCGCCGGGCAATCCCAAACGTGCTTGCTCACCCGCTCGACGCAGTTCGTGCGTTGCGAGAGTGATGGCGCTCCCCAACGACGTGTGCATGGATTCAGGATGTTCCCATCGCTGTTGTCCGTTGATCCACCCGGGGATTTCCGTCGCTCTTAACAACTCGGCAAGGTTGGCATGATCGAGAGTTAGCGGGCATCGCGTATCGGCGTAGTAAGCAAACGTCGTCATACCAATAAGATCGTTAGGCCTGCCCGGGAGCCTGTCGGTCCCGAGCACAAAATCGCGAAACACCTTCTTCACCGCGTCAATGCGGCGGACCCGCTTGCCGTCGATGACAAAGTCCTGATCGGACATGCTGCCCGATACGTCGAGAACCATCTGAATCGCAATACCTTCCCGCGATTCCGCAACCTCTCCACCCATCTTCGGTCGCGCGAGGGCAAAAACCAGAGCAAGGATCGCACAGATGCGGATAAAAGGTACAATCCAACGAATACGTGTGACAAAGCTGGGTGAGACGCGCTTTACGAAGGCCAATGATGAGAACCTTATCGTTGGTGGCTTAGTCGCAAGATAACGAACCCATATAAGCGGTGCGAATAACAAAAACACTACACAAAGCACACCGAAGATAAATCCCGGTTGAAAACGTTCGAACAATTGATCGATCATCGCCGCGCCTCCTCCAAAGTGGATGCAGGCACTTCCGCCGGAGACGATGTCGCGTCCAAACACTCAGCCTCGCCCGGAGACGGTTTCGTTTCGTGAACGAAACGGGCGGCAGCCGTAACGCCATTGTCGCACTCCTCGACGGCCGGTTCGTGCAACGCGTACTTCGCAAGCTCTGCCGCAGTCAAAAATGCACTCAGGTAATCCCGTTGAAGACCGGTGAACCGGGTCGTACGTGAAACTTCGACGAGAAATTCCTCGGTTGTCATCTCAGGAGCGAGCAGCATGAAACGGCGTTCGATGTACTCGCGTACGATCGCGGAGAGGCGATAATAGTACTCCTGAATCATGCCCTTCGCAGGCAGGTTTTGTTCCTTCAATTTCTCGAGTTGTTGCAAAGCGTATTTGTGTGGCGCGATCGGAGTCGCCATGCGAATCTTTCGGTACGTGAGCCAATAAACGATAGCCCAAATTAATACCCCCATCACCAAACACCCACCTGCGAAGATCGCCGGCAACAACCACCAGTGCCTTTGCAAAATGCTCGGTTCAGCGGTCAATTCGACCGGCATTGGCAGGGGCACATCGTTCACGTCCTCACTAATGAGCGTTTCCTTTTCCGGTTCTTTAACGGTGATAAGAAACTCGTCAAGATGCAATTCGCACGTCACCGCTGATGGCATGCCCGTTTCAGGCTGCGATTGCTTATCGCCAGAAGCTTTGTCACTCGTTTCACCTTCGTCTTTTGGCGAGGCAGTTCTCGGCGTGTAGTTCGCTCGCATGTCCAGCGGCCCAATTTCGTATTCCCCCGGGAGGAAGAAATCGACCGCGATGGTTCGTCGCTTGGCGAGCCGACCATCGTCGAGAACGATGTCGGGCGACTTGAGTGTCGAGTTGATTTTATATTCAAACGGCTTGTCGGCAAACAACTTTTCTACCGGATCGAACGAAAAGGTCGAGCCCACCGGCATGATCGCTTCCACTTCGACTTGAAGCAACTCACCGAAGGTCAGCGCATCTTGACGAACGCGAAAACTCAACTCGAACGGATCAGCCACAGCCTGACGTTTGATGGCGTGGTCGACTTTCTCAGCCACAGAATTCGCAGACGGACCACATCCCGCAACCACCAGAAGAAACGCGAAAGCGGCACAGTCGAGACGCAAAGCGCACAGCCTCCACACTCGCCGATCAAATCGGCGCGAATCCTTCGCTCGACAACGGACGATACATCCTACGATGAGGCTCGTCGGATTTCGCAATGCTCAACACTCCTTGCGATTATCTCTTTGTTTGCGGATGCTCAATGTCGCCGCCTAAATTCGCGCCTCTCGCCTTCGAAAAAAACGAACAATCGGCTCCACATAGGATTGATCCGTACGAATGTCGATGCGGTCGGTATCCATTTTCCGGAACATCTCGTCGAGCCGTCGCGCGTGCTCCGCCGCTTGCAGCGCGAAACCACGGCGAATGAATCGGCTTTGAGTGTCCACGATCATCGCCTCGCCAGTCTCCGCGTCGTGCAGTTCCATCAGGCCTACCCCGGGCAATTCCATCTCTCGCGGATCGGTAATCGTAATCGGAATCAGGTCGTGCCGACGGCGCGCGATGCGCAGTTGTCCCTCATAAGCGCCCGCGTCTACAAAGTCGCTGACCAGAAAACAGACTGATTTGCGAATGGTCACGCAGTTAAGAAACGTCAACGCCTCGCCTATATTCGTGCCTCTGCCCTCCGGCGTATGGTAGAGCAGTTCACGCACGATGCGTAACACGTGTTTCGTACCCTTCTTGGCAGGAACGTACTTTTCAACGGTATCCGTGAAGAGAATCAAGCCAACCTTATCGTTGCTGCGAATGGCGGAGAAGGCGAGCACCGCACAAAGCTCCGCCGCTAAATCGAGCTTGAATTGCTGCACACTCCCGAATAGGCCCGAACGACTTACGTCGACGACGAGCATCACCGTCAGTTCCCGCTCCTCGCGGAACTTCTTGACGTATGGATCACCGAACCGCGCCGAAACATTCCAATCAATAAGCCGTACGTCATCGCCAATCTGATAGGGCGTAACTTCCTCGAACTCCATACCCCGCCCGCGAAACGCAGAATGATACTGTCCCGCCAACACATCGTTGACGGTTTTTGATGTTCGTATCTGGATCTGGCGGACTTTGCGAAGTAACTCCTTGCTAATCATTGCAAATCCTCGGCAATCGCAAATTCACAATCAGGGAACGGGAACATGGTCGAGAATTGCGCGAACGACATCTTCGCTGGTCTTCTCTTCAGCCTCAGCTTCATACGTAATGATAATACGATGCCGTAGCACGTCTTTGGCGATGTCTTTGACGTCCTGCGGCGTGGCGTAACCGCGACCGGCGAGGAACGCACACGCCTTCGCGCCGACCGTGAGGGCTAAAGTAGCGCGGGGCGATGCGCCGTACTGGACCCAATCCGCGATGGGCAGGTTAAACGCGCTCGGCTCGCGCGTCGCCATCACAAGGTCTACGATGTAGTCCTTGATCTTATCGTCGATGTAAATCTCGTCGACAATCGCGCGAGCGGCGACGATTTCTTCAGGCGAGAGAACCGCATCAATCTCGAACTGCGGTGAGGTCGAACCCATACGGTCCAGAATCGCCCGCTCGTCCGCCTTGGATGGGTAACCGACCACCAGTTTCATCATGAAGCGGTCAATCTGCGCCTCAGGCAGCGGGTACGTGCCTTCCTGCTCGATTGGGTTTTGCGTCGCCATCACCAAGAACGGTTCGTCGAGCTTAAAGGTCTCCTTGCCGACAGTAACCTGCCGTTCCTGCATCGCCTCGAGAAGTGCGGACTGCACTTTGGCGGGAGCACGGTTGATCTCGTCTGCAAGGATGATATTCGCAAAAATGGGCCCCTTCTGAACGACAAACTCACCATCACTTTGCCGGTAGATAAGGGTTCCGATTAAGTCCGCAGGCAACAGGTCCGGGGTGAACTGCAAACGTTGAAAGCTTGTCCGGATACCCTTCGCGAGACAGGTAATGGCTGTGGTCTTCGCCAAACCCGGTACGCCTTCCACCAAAAGATGCCCGTTGGACAACAAACCAATCAACATACGATTAAGCAGATGGTCTTGCCCGACAATCACGCGGTGCATCTGTTGGAGCAATTGGGCGAAAGGCTCGCTCCTTGTTTTGACTTCTTCACCAATCCGC
Source organism: Phycisphaerae bacterium (assembly GCA_028282665.1). GTDB lineage: Bacteria > Planctomycetota > Phycisphaerae > UBA1845 > UBA1845 > JANQHN01. The sequence continues at coordinate 32,969 of JANQHN010000321.1, forward strand.
TTGATGTCGAGTTCACTTGTCACCATGAAAGGGGACTCCTTCAAATCGTTCTTCTCTTGAAAAATTCACCCTGGATTGGGCACTGGTTTGCGGGTCGTGCTCCGCCCGCGGATAGAGACGCAATGTAACGAAGATACCTGTCAATGGGGCAGTTGAAACGTCGGCGCGGTACAATCTTGTGACACTTTCCAATTGACACACCGCCCCGCAGAAAGTGACACTGCAATATGCGCGTGATTAATCGCTCTTCCAGACAACAGCGGGCTGACAAGCGGTTCAACTTCAACCACATCCCCAATGCGCAAATAGCGATTTGTCAAAGAGACCGGCAGGTAAGTATTTGAGAGTATTTTACGAACTATTAACTGTATCTCAACGGACTACCTTGAGCAAGCCAATCTGGATTTGATATAGTGTCCCTTTAGCTTAGGGCGTTCTTCAACGAATTTAATATCACCATCATGATGTCTATTTTAACGGTGTATGGTGAGTTGAATTAAGGAGTGATCTTGAACAGCAATGGCAAGGTATCCCGCTGATGCCTTTAGTAAGTGATCCATTCGTTCAACATAGATCATTCATGCGGTGATAGACACGCTCGCAGCCGACAAAAGGACGACAGGGAATGGGCAACTGTAAGGAAGCCTCGGGTCGGGCTTCCGAAACGGACTCACCGGTTTCAATTCTGATTCTGCGTGTATGGACGAAATCGCCATCCTAGCGCAAGAAGAAACAGTCGTCTACAAAAGTATGCGGTCTCGCGCGGTCTCTTCGCGCACATGACTTATGGCTATGGAAGGATTCGTGAGCACAAGTGCAATTTGTGGTTCTAGGGTCGTGTGGCGGATTGTACTGGTAGAAACGAAGTCCCACGAATGAACTGGGGCTCATGGATGAAACACAGCGTCCCCTTCGCTTGGGACTGGAGGTGGAGGAAAATTATGACAAACCGAGTCATTTGGGCAGTCGGCGTGCCTATGGTTTTTGCGTTTTTAGGTATTCTCTCGACGCAGATTAACGTTTTCGATTTTGAACAAACGGCGAACGCGCAGCTAGCTCCAGGGGCTTCTAACGAAATAGGTGATCCTCCCTCGACACCAAGCCATTCTCCGACTCAAAGCGAAGAAGTGAAAGAACCAACCGAACCTGCCCATAACCAAAACACTGACAACTTCGCACCGCGCGCGCTGCCGGTGGCAGATGCGAGCGGTCCATACGTTTGTCTTCCGGAAAATCGTGACGACGCCGGTTGGACGTTTACGTTCGACGGCAGCGGTTCCTCAGCTGACGGTTTTATCGAAAACTGGCTTTGGGAATTTCCAGTTCAGACATTTGATGGGCATTGGCTGAACACTTACGAATGGATCACCCTTAGCGCGTACAACGATGATGCACTACATTTGCGTGGCACCAACGCTTGGAGTTCCGCTTACGCTGTAACCAGAGAAAAAATCGTTCGCCAAGAGGGCGCCTCATTTCGCGCTCGCGTGACGTATCACGGCACTGACACCGTATGGGGATTCAAAAACACCACTAACATCTACCATCACAACGCATTTGACTACGGCATCTATTTGCACTCGGACGGTAACCTCTACGTTTACGAGAATGGTGCAAATCGCGGGTTGCGAGGCAATTTCACCATTGGCGAGCCGATCGATCTGCGTGTTGATTTAAAGCAGGATGGTGGAGCGATTTATTACGCGAAGTATCCGGAGGAAGATTGGGAAGGACACATTATCTACGATTCGACTCATTCGACCTTGAATCTTCTCCGTGCAGGTGCCACGGTCCACAACGGCCTGCTTATGATTGACGACGTACAACTCTTCCTCGGTGGCGAGACTGTTTCGCACAAAGTATACGAGCCCGGCACCGTCACACTGACGGTGACCGACGATATCGGTCAAAAAGCCAGCGACATCGCGGAGATCGTTGTCGAAAATCCGGAATTGACTCCCGACGCGGGCGGTCCCTATATGGGAACGGAAGCCACGCAGGTCGACGCAGGATGGATCTTCGACTTTGACGCAAGCGCCACATTGACGCCATTCGAAATTATTGAGACTCACTGGGATCTTGGCTACGACACCTTCCCAGGGCAGTGGCTCAATCCTTACAAGTGGAACTCCGCTGGTGTCTACGCAAACGACGGCGCCATCCTGAATGGCCCGAACAACTGGAATCACACCCACCTTGTCCGTCAAGACGCCATTCCTCGAACAACGGGCGCGTTCGTGGAAATTCGGGCAACATTGAACAATACCTACGCGGTATTCGGCCTGAAAGCAGACACGACGATCTACCATTACAACCAGTACCATTACTGCATCATGTCCTCCACGGACAACCAGATATACATTTACGAAGGTGGTACTCATCGAGCAACGCCAGCCAGTTACATTCCGGGCGAAGTTTACGATCTTCGAATTGAGGTGAAACAAGATCGGGGAGCCCGCTACTTCATGAAACTCGCAAGCGAGGAGGAGTGGGCCACGATTTATGATTCGCCTCACGACAATGCCATGTCGTTTCACCCGGCGGTCACGGTCCACACCGGTCAGTATGTAATCCACAGCTGGCAGGAATCGTTCTGGGGTAGCCCTGCCAACTACAAAATCTATGCCGAGACCGCAGGCATGCTGACGGTGACAGATTCCAATCGTCAATCAGCCTCCGTTCCGTTCGATGTCGAAGTCGATCCTCCAACACCAACGGCCGATGCGGGCGGTCCCTACGCCATTTCCGAGGCTGATTTCGATACAGTTGTCAACGGTTACTTAGTAGATCTCGACGCAACCAATTCAACAGGCGGCCATGAGATTGTGCGGTACGAGTGGGATTTCGGCCCGGATACCTTCGACGGCATGTTTTTCGATTTCGGCGCTTACTACGGCTCGGGTGCGTGGCAAAGTGACGGCGCGTACATCGCCGGTGTCAATGGGTGGAACAATCGCTACCTGTTTAGCAAACACCCTGTCGAGCGTGCTGGCGGCGCTTACGTGGAGGCCAGCATCGTCTCGGACGGCGGGCACGCCATGTGGGGCTTGAAGACGAATAACACGAACTTTCACTACAACCAGCTCGCTTACGCATTCTACTTCGTGAGTGGAGGACAAGTCCACATCTACGAAAACGGTACCTCCCGTGGGTACTTTGCCGACATCACGCCGGGCGAAACCTACCAGGTAGCCATCGTACTCAAGAATGTGTCCGGCGCTTCGTACTACCTCAAGCACGCAGACGATACGGATTGGACACTGGTCTACGACTCGGCCCACAGTTCGGTAAGCGGCTTGCTGCCAGGCGTTACAGTGAACAGCGGCGTGTTCAACATCGCCAGCCTATCCCAGACTTATTATGGCCCAACAACCCAGCACAGGATCAGCGAGCCGACAAGCGTTACACTAAATGTTGCCGACATTTTGAACCAGACTTCGACCGAGACCGTAGCCATCGACATCGTTGGCTCGGGTCCAATTGCCGACTCTGGCGGTCCACTCATGCTCAGTGAAGCGGAACTTTTGGGCTCAGGTTACGCTTCCTTGGCGCTGGACGCTTCCGGCTCGAGCGACGACTTCGAAATTGCCAAGTACCAGTGGGATCTGGGCACATTGACGTTCGATGGACAACTCCACAGTCAAGTATGGCTTTTTGCCGGAGCAAACGTCAGTGGAGGCGAACTGCAACTTACGGGTACAGGAGGATGGGGCGGCCATCACTTCTTTAGTCGAGTGCCGGCCGTCCGCGCAGATGGCACGATCTTCGAATGCAAGGTCAGACCGGGCAATGGCGTGGCGATGTTCGGATTCAAGAACACCTCGACCAACTACAGCTACACGCAATTGCCTTACGCAATCTACTTCAACAATTCAACTGCATATATCTACGAGGACGGCGCATCGCGAGGCGCGGTAACCGGTTACGATCCAGCAGGCGAGTATGAGCTGCGAATCGAGTTGAAACCCACGCAAGGAGCGAGGTATTTCCTCAGACCTGTAGGTGGCCAGTGGCGCATGCTGTACAACTCGAATCATAGCGCCGCGACGAATCTGCTTCGTGGTGTGACCATGTTGTCGGGCACGATGTACTTCGACGATTTCCGCCACCTCTATGGTTCGCCTACGCAAGAACACCGCATCACCGGCGAAATCAGTGGTTCTTTAACCGTGTGGGACCGTGCAGGGCGCACGGATTCCGATCCGTACGAGGTAATCATTACCGGCGGTGAACCCGTTGCGGACGCCGGCGGCCCCTACACCTCTCCCATGACTTCCTATGCGATTTTTGACGCACTCAACAGCTTTGATGACATTGGAATTCAAACGTATCTGTGGAACTTTGGAGACGGCACGGCCGGTTTCGGCGGTCAGGCGTATCACCGCTACGATCAACCGGGCATTTACGATGTGACGCTGACGGTGTTCGACGCGGCTGGGCATAGCGATACGGCAACGACAACGGTTGAAGTCATACCCGCGGTTGTGTGTGTACCGTGGGACTACGACAACACGAGTGGCCTCGAAGTGCCACACAATACCTGGAGTGGCCGCGATGCAACCTTAAAAGCACGCGTGTTTACGGATACGCCGGCCGACCAGCTTACTTACACATGGATTTTCGGCGATGGTAGCCCCGCTGAGATGGGAAATGTTACTAACAAGCGGTCAATCGAAACAACACACACGTACGAGGGAGCGGCCGGTGCGGTCTTTGTTGCTTCGCTGACGATTCACGACCCGGTGTATGGCGATCTTACCGATACGTATCCGATCCAAATTCATCAGCGGGACCTGACCATCGAAGTCAATGTTTCAATCGACCGGGGAATTTGGTGGCTGCACAAAGAACAAGCCGACAATGGCACGTGGAATCAGAGCGGTTACTTTGCCGGAGCAACCGCATCCGCAGTTCACGCGATGGAAATCAACGGCCATTTGCCGACGCGTTCAGTGCTTCTAGACCCGTTGGTCGATGATGTAATTCGAGGTCTGGAGGCAACGCTGACACGACTTAACGCAGTGCCCATCACCGTTCAGCCCGCAGGCGATCCTGATACGAACGCCAACGGTATTGGCATTCAGGTCAACAGCAACCGGCCTATTTACGAAGGCGGCATGGTGATGGACGCACTGGCTGCGACAGGCGCACCGGACATGGCTGCGAACAACGGTGGAAATTTCATCAACGGACGGGCTTTCCGAGACATTCTGTACGACATGGGCGACATGTACGCCTGGGGCCAAGTTGACTCCGGCAATGCGAGAGGTGGGTGGCGATACAGTTGGAACAGCGGTTCGGACAATTCCGCGGCGCAGTGGGCAGCGATCGGCTTCGAAGGAGCTCGTTCTGCTTTCGGATTGGTTTGGCCCGATTGGGTGCGCACCGAGAACGACATTTGGCTCAGCTATAGCTACGACGGAACGGGATTCGGTTATGCCGGACCCGGCAACGGCGAAGCGACCACACCTTCCGGTATGGTGCAACTCGCTTACGACGGCTTCACCCGTAACGACTCACGGTGGCAAACATCGGAAGCGTGGATCGCCAATAATTGGGAGTGGTGGAAGGCACGCAACAACACTTACGCGTACTATGCCTTCGCCAAAGCAATGCGACTGGCGTTGCCTGAACCGATTGCGGAACTGAGTCCGACGGGGTTGGATTGGTACAACGACGACGCAGGTCTGGTTCGTCGGATTTTGGATCTGCAATCGGCTGACGGCGGTTGGCCCAATCCCGTGAATTGGATTCACCGACAAATGACAACCGCTTGGCACGTAATCATCTTAACGCCGACGTTGTTCACCAGACCTCCGGTGGCGGTGGCAGGCGATGATATCGTGTGGGCATTCGATCTCGCACTCGACTTCGATGGTAGCGCTTCCTACCACACCGACCCGGTTCGCGTACTCGTCGAATACGAATGGGATTTCGACGGCGACGGCACGTACGACTACATCGGATCCGATCCGGTAGCAACATACACCTTCGTGTACGATGACAATATCAATTATCCGATTACCTACGAGGCAAGACTTCGCGTAACGGATGACATTGGGCAAACGGATACGGACACGCGAGGCGTCACCATCGCCGAACCACCGCATCCACCTATCGCAAATATCGGTGGACCCTATGAGGCTCGCACGAACCTGCCGTTTACCATCGATCCCAGCGGTTCGGTAGACATCGATCCGACCGACTACATTACCAAACTGCAATTCGACTTTGACGGCAGCAACGGTTACGACTTTGATCAACCCGACCTGGAAATAGAATGCAGCGAACCTGCTCCCGGTGAGCCGCAGACCGGCGGATGCACTGCGGTCACTTGGACATACAACACGTCGGGCACCTACAACATCGGTATGCGAGTCTGGGACAACGGCGTGCTGAACGCGCCCGACGACGAGCCGTTGCCTTCCAATCCTAACTTCACGACGGTGACCGTCTCAGTGAATCAAGCTCCAATCGCCGACGCGGGCGGGCCGTACGAGGGCGATGAATGCTCGCCGATCCAGTTGGATGGCTCGGGCTCGCACGACCCGGACCAAGATGGACTCACGTTCGCGTGGGATTTGAATGACGACGGTGTATACGATGATTCCACTGATCCTGCACCGAACTACACGTGGAACGCGGACGGTGTGTATACGGCTTGGCTCATCGTCTCGGACGGCGCGCTGGACAGTGAACCCGCCCAAGCGGAGGTAATCGTCTTCGATGGCGCGCCTTCAATCTCGGTGGGTGGACCGACGAATCTGGATATCGACGCGATTGGGCAGTTTTTCGCAACGGTTTCATCGGAATGTGATGCCGTAGCACTCATTGAATGGGACTGGGACTACGACGGTATCGCATTCAATGCATCAGGCGATATCGGTGAAAACGCCTCGCACAGTTACACGGCGCAAGGTACTTACACCGTTGCTGCTCGCGTGATCGACATTGATGATTCGACGGCGATGGCGACCCATGTGGTGGTGGTTGGCCCCCCTGAAGGTCCACGAATTCCCGCTGATAATAAGATCACCTACACCATCGGTCGGCGCGATTACGATCCTGTTAACCAGATCCACCGCGCAGAATTCACGCTTATCAGTGAACACGATGAGCCAATGTACGGTCCGATCGGTCTCGCCTTCGCGGATGTCTATCCATCCACGGTTGAGCTGATTACGGTCGCCGGTTACGTGCCTCATCCGGATAACGAAACCGAGTTGATCCCGTACGCGGACTTTACACCGTTGCTCACTGACAACGTTCTGTTGCCGGACGAGACGGTGGGGCCGATGTGGATTGCATTTTCCGATCCGGACAACGTTTCGTTCACGTTCGAAGCAATCGGATTTTTGTTCAACACTGCGCCACGCTTCACGTCCACGCCGATCCTGACCGGATCGGAGGGAACGCGCTACCGCTACGACGCAAACGCCGTGGACGATGACGAGGATGCCTTCGATTACTCACTGGAAGAAGGCCCGGCCGGTATGACCATCAACCCGACAACGGGCTTGGTGGACTGGATACCGGATCAGCAATCCAGCGGCGTGCACGATGTAACGATCGTTGCCAACGACGGTCGCACCGGTGGTGCCGTGTATCAGACCTACCAATTGACGATCGATGCGGTAAACGTCAGCCCGATCATCACCTCCGTGCCGATCACCGCTGCTTCGGCGGTGGATGGTTATACTTATCAGATTCAAGCGTACGATCCGGATAGCGATCCAATCGATTACGATTTGTTGGTCGCCCCGGCAGAGATGATAGTGGACGCGGACGGTTTGGTTGATTGGCCCACACCGAGCGTGGGCTATCATCAGGTGAAGGTCGTGGTGTTTGACGATCACGACAACGAGGCGTCGCAGGAGTTCACGCTGAATGTCTCTGCCTGCAATCAGCCAAGCTTCACAACCACGCCGATTACCGCCGCCACGGAAGGCGAGTTTTACACTTATCAGGTTGCGGTTGATGGCCCCAATCCGCCGTATGTGTTCGACTTACCAATCGCGCCGCAAGGTATGACGATCGTTGCGGCCAATGGGCAAATCGAATGGACTCCATCCTACACGCAGGCAGGTGGCCACGTAGTTAAAGTACTCGCGAAAGAAAATGGGAATAACCCCTGTTCCGCCGAGCAGATCTTCCAGGTCATTGTAGCGGGCGTGAACGCCGCACCCCAAATCACTTCCGTACCGCCGGTCGACATCACCGAGGGCGAAGCCTATGTTTACAATGTTGAAGCGAACGATCCAGACGAGGAAGAGGTAACCTTCACATTGGTCGAAGGACCGGAAGGCATGAGCATCCTGCCGAGTGTGGGTCGCGTTTCGTGGTTCGTACCGCAAACCGCCGCGATGGACTGCAACCACCCGTGCCACGTCCACATTCGTGCGTGCGATCCGGCCCTCGAGTGCGACGAACAATTGTTCACGCTCAACATCACCGAGGTCAACGTAGCACCGCAGTTCACAGGATTGCCCCTGTTCAGCGCGGCCGAGGAAGAACTCTACACCTTCACGCCGATAGTCGAAGATCCGGACGATGATGCACTCAGTTTCGAATTGCTCGATGGTCCTGTCGGAATGACGATCGATCCACTGAACGGCACAGTCGAATGGACGCCCAACCAAACCGATGCCTCCCGCAATCCGCATTTCACACAAATCAAGGCGACCGACGAGTGGGATGCATTCGACGTGTTGACCTATCAGATCATGGTGCAATCGGTCAACGTCGCACCGACGATCAATTCCTCCGCGCCGACCACAGCGACCGAAGGCGTGTTATACAACTACCCGGTGCAGGCAAACGACATCGATGAGGACGAACTGCGCTTCCGCCTGCTGGAAAGTCCCAGCGGAATGAGCGTCCATCCCAACAATGGTCTGATCACTTGGGTGCCTTCACAGGTAGCGGCGATGGCCAACCCGCATACGGTGACCGTCGAGGTCTACGATCCGGACAACGATATGGATCAACAGACGTTCGCGATTACGGTTGCTGAAGTCAACGTAGCACCGGAATTCTTCTCCACGCCTGTCGTGCAAGGTGTAGCGGGATTCGCCTATGAGTATGACGTCGAAGCCTTCGACCCGGATCAGGATACGATCGAATTCGGATTGGATCAGTTCCCCGATGGCATGACCATTAATGCGAACACAGGCTTAATTGCCTGGAATCCCGGACCGCCGAATGTCGGACTGCACGATATCATCGTGACCGCGGATGATCTCCAAGGGCATGTGTCTACACAATCCTACACGCTCGAGATTCTCGAGTGCGGTACAGCACCGGAATTCATCTCCAACCCGATCACCCGCGCCGAAGTCGACGAACTGTATCAATACCAAGTCGTGGTCGAAGCCGATGCGCCGGTCCTCTTCTCATTGGGTAATGCACCTGCAAGCATGACCATTGATGAGAACACAGGCCTGGTTCAGTGGACGCCAACAACCGATGACGAAGGCACGTACAATGTGCGCATCATCGCCGCCAGCAATGAAGGCTGTGAGGCGTATCAGGAATTCACCCTCGAGGCAAAGCTCTGCGTGCTGACCGTCGAGTACCTCTTTGGCGAAGGCGAAAACGCCGAACCGGATGCCGGCCGATTCTGGACAGCGACACCAACCGTGGACGCGACCTGCGGACCGCTCGAATTCATGCTGCTGCAAAATCCGTCGACGATGTCCATCAATCCGAACACGGGCGTCTTGAGTTGGGTACCCGCGTCGGGTGACTGGGATATCATCGTGTACGTCGTAGATGATTGGGGCAACACGCTCCAGATCAACGTACCGCTCACCGTAGCTCCGCAGCATTCGCCACAAATCACCTCGACACCGACCTTCACGGCCGCTGTCGACGCGCTGTATACATACGATGTAGAAGCAAACGATCCGGATGATGATCCGATCGAGTTCTCGTTGGACGAAGCACCGGCGGGTATGACAATCGATGCGGATACGGGCATGATCGAATGGACGCCGACTATCGGACACATCGGCGTACACAACGTACGTGTCCGCGCTAGCGATGATCGTGGCGCGTGGGCAGCCCAGATCTACACGTTGATGGTTTCACAATTCGGCGACAACGTTTCACCGCAGATCGTCACTACGCCAACCTACAGCTCAGCAGTCGATGACGAATACACCTACGACGTCGATGCTACGGACGGCGATCAGGACACAGTGCAGTTCGGGCTCGACGAGGCGCCGGCCGGTATGACGATCGACGCAGCCTCCGGCGTGATCACCTGGACGCCAACCGTCGAACAAATCGGTGTTCACTCGGTGACCGTGCGGGCGACTGACGGACGGGGCGGATGGGCGACGCAAACCTACTCGGTTACCGTTTCGCTGTTTGGCGACAACCTCGCCCCATCGATTCTTTCCACGCCAAATTTCTCTGCTGCTGTAGGTGCACTGTACGTCTACGCGGTGGAAGCGGAGGATCCGGACGTGGATGACGAGTTGACCTTCCTGCTCCTTCCACACGAGAGTGTCGCTCCGCCAGCCGGTATGGCCATCAATGAAGAAACCGGCTGGATCGAGTGGCTGCCTGCCGAAGAGGACCTCGGCACCTACACCATCCACGTGCGCGTGGAAGACGGCAGGGGCGGATGGGCTTCGCAGGTGTACTCGCTGACCGCTTCCCTGGACGGCACGAACACACCGCCGCGCATCACCTCCACACCGGACTACAGCGCCGCAGCCAACACCCTCTACACCTACGATGTTAACGCGACGGATGACGAGGACGATGCGCTCGCCTTCGACCTGGCGGACGCGCCGCAGACTATGACGATTGACGGAAACAACGGTCTGATCGAATGGACACCGGCATCGGACGATACGGGCGTGCATGACGTACACGTACAGGTGACGGATGGTCGCGGTGGATGGGCCGAGCAAGTTTACACGCTAACCGTATCAATAGACGGCACCAACGTGGCACCGCGATTCACCAGCACGCCGCTAACGGCCGTCCTGGTCAACACCGCCTACAGCTACGACGCCAACGCGGTAGACGACAACGAAGGTGACGTCACAACGTACTCCCTCGACAACGCGCCCCCCACTATGAGCATCGACGAAAACTCGGGACTGGTCACTTGGACACCGGGCGAGGACGACTTCGGCTCCCACGCTGTGACGATTCGCGCGATCGATAACGAACTCGCCTACGCGACGCAAGAATACGAACTGCTCGTGAAGGCGAACACTACGCCGGTGTTCGAGAGCCAGCCCCTCGTGACGGCAGTGGTAGACTATCAGTACGATTATCCCGCCTACGCGACTGATGTGGATAATCACGCGATTACCTACCAGTTAGTGCCTGCCGAGGTGGGCGATCCTGTGGTCGAACATCCGGTACCGGAAGGCATGACGGTCGTTCAGCCGACGACCGCGACCGGACCTGGCCACGTACTGTGGACGCCAACCATGGATCAGGCAGGTGAACATTACGTTTCAATCCTCGCAGCCGACGGAAACGGCGGCGAGGTCACACAGACCTATCTTGTAACGGTGTACGAGGATGACTCGATCGACTTCCGCGCTCCGGATGTTGATATCACGATTGAGCCTGCGTTTGTGTCACCAGGTGGCTCGGTGACGATTACCGTGTTTGCGGACGATGATACCGGATTATCCACGGTGATGGCGACGCTGGATGGTGAAAATCTACCGCTCACTATGGACTCAGCCACGACATGGGTCGCCACCGCCAACGCGCCTCAGCCTGGACGGTACGACATCACCGCTACCGCGACGGATGCCTTCAACAAATCTCGCACCGACAACGCCTACTTTATGGCGATCGACGATACTGATGACGCGCCGCCGATCGTGGAAATCTTGACGCCGGAAGATGACGTCGAAACGGCTGAGCCAATCTCCATCGTTGGCACGGTAATGGACGATCAACTCGTTGCGTGGACGCTTTCGTACGCTCCCGCACACACCGACGATTTCGTCGAGTTCGACAGCGGATCTACCAGCGTAGACGACGCTGAAATCGGCGTGTTCGACGTAAGCATGGTCCCTAACGGACTCTACGAAGTGAAGCTCACCGCTATGGACGAAGGAGGATGGGAGATTTCGACCTCCGTCCGCGTGCTCGTTGAGAGCGACGCCCAGGTAGGCAACTTCACGATGACCTTCCCCGACCTGAACGTCCCAACGGTCGGCATTCCCGTGAATGTAATGCGCCGTTACGACAGTCGCATCAAGCGGAAAGGCGACTTCGGCATCGGCTGGGATCTGGAAATCGCCTCTGCCGAGGTGATTGAAAACGACGACATGCATGAAGGCTGGGAGACTGGCTCGGGCGGCGGTTGGTTGCCGACGTATTACATTGCACCCGATCGCCTGCACAGCGTCACCATCGATTTGGGCGACGGTCGAACAGACACGTTTGACATGCAACTCGACCCGATGCAGATGCTGATTTACTCCTACTGGGATGTGAATGTAACGTGGCGCCGCCGAGGGCAGGGTCTGTCGAAGTTGACTTCCAACCCAAGCAGCGGACTGGCGATGACAGGCGCGCCGCTCCTGAATTGGGAGTTCGACGATTGGGCGGCAACCTCGTTTACCTATACCGATCATAACGGTGTCGAATACACATTCGCAGGAGATGAAAACCGCAAGCAAGTCGTCCAAATCAAGGATACTAACGGCAACACCGTAAGCATCACCGAAAACGGTATCTTTCACTCAACCGGTCCGAGCGTGGTGTTCGAACGCGATAACCAAAAGCGCATTACGAAAATCACCGACCCTGCGGGTGGAGAAATCCTCTACGCTTACGATGATCGCGGCGATCTTATCTCTGTGACCGATCAGGAGGGACACACGACCTGGTATGACTACAATCGAAGTCACGGCCTGTATGAAATCGAGGATCCGACGGGCAACACGCCGGTTCGCAACGAATATGACGATGACAACCGCCTGATTGCGACGGTCGATGGTGATGGCAACCGGATCGAATTCAACCACGACATCGATAACCAGCAGGAACTGGTGTACGATCGACTGGGCAACTTGTCGATCTACTATTACGACGACGATGGAAACGTCACGCAAATCACCGATCCGGGCAACCATGACACGACGTACACCTTCGATGAGCATGGCAACCTGCTCACCAAAGTCGATTACTTGGGCAACGTAACCGAAAACACGTACACGGATGATGGTCAGATAGAATCGCGCAGGCAGTTCTATCAGCAGTCACCGACGGTCTTCACGTACGATGCGGATGGCCGAATGCTGACGCAGGCTTTACCCAATGGCCTGGTGAAAACACGCGCGTACGAAGGTGAGGATCGCCTACCGATAACCGTGTCCGACAACATGGGCCGGTCGACGACGTACACGCGCAAACCCGATGGCCAGCAGGATTCCAAAACCGTTTTGCTAACGGAAGGTGCCAGCGCGACGTGGATTTATGAATACGACGAACAAGGCCGGATGACCGCGGAGATCGGTCCGCTGGGCAATCGCACCGAGTACGTCTACAACGAACTCGGCCAGCGCACCGGCATGAAGAAGTGGCGGACCAACCCGGAAGGCGAGACCGAACTGCTCGAATGGACCTTCGAATACGACGCTTTGGGGCAGCTTGTTACAGAAACCAATCCGATGGGCTATACCCGATCGTACACATACGACGCAGTGGGCAATCGCGCCACGGTGACGAATTGGCGTGGATTCACCACTTCATACGAATACAACGGCCGGGGCGATCGAATTGCAAAGCATTACCCGGATGATTCGAGTGAATTCTTCGAGTACGACGCCGAACAAAACCGTACCGCCGTGATCAATCGCGGCGGGCACCGCACAGACTACGAATACAACTATTCGAACAAGCTCGTCAAAACTCTGCACGAAGACGGATCGTACAGCGACGTGGCCTACGACGGCCTAGGCCGCATGACCTCGCAGCGCGATGAAAATGGAAGCGTGACGACGTACGAATACATCACCGACGCCGCTAACGGGATTCATCGTCAGATCGTGACCGACCCGTTCGACAAAGTTACCGTTTATGATTTCGACGACATGAACCGCCGCACCCAAACGACCGATGCGAACGAGCACGTCACTGAGTTCGAATACGATCTTGCCGGCCGACACATTAAAACGACCTTCCACGACGGTACATTCGTGTCCTACGAGTACGACTGGGGTGATCGCAAGATCGCCGAAGTCGATCAAGCGGGCCGACGAACCGAGTTCGAGTACGACCTGCTCGACCGGCTCGTGAAGGTAACCAACGCGGCGGATGAGGTAACGCTGTACGAGTATGACGAACTGGGCAACCTTCGCTCCTCGACGGATGCGGAAGGCCGCACCACCGAGTATGAATACGACAAGTTGGGTCGCATGCTGAAACGCATCCTGCCCAACGGCCTGTTCGAGTCGATGACGTACGACGAAAACGGCAATCTGCTGACGCACACCGATTTCGAGGGGCGCACCGCGACGAGCGCGTACGACAACATGGATCGTCGCACGAGCCGCAGCTACGAAGATGGCACGAGCGAGGTGTTCACCTACGCGTCTTGCTGCAACTCGATCGAGACGGTCACCGACCAGCATGGCTTGACCACGTACACCTACGATGACCGAAGCCGGCTTGAAAGCGTGACCTGTCCTTCGGGCGAGTCGCTCGAGTATGGCTACGATTCGAGCAACAACCGAACTTCGATCACGAGTTCGCTGGGCACAACGGGATACACGTATGACGCGTTAAACCGGGTCGAGACGGTCACCGATTCGCAAGGCCTGGTGACAACCTATGTCTATAATGATGTCGGCAACCTCGCGTCCGTGCATCATGCCAATGGCACGATCATCACCTACATGTACGACGATCTAAATCGCCTGGTGCATGTCTCGCACACGTTGGATGATACGGGCGACCTGCTCGCCGGCTTCGAGTACACGCTGGAGGCAGCGGGCAATCGCACGCAAGTGGTCGAATTCGATGCGAACGGTGTGGTTCGTACGGTCAACTACGACTACGACGATGTCTATCGCCTTACACGGGAAGAGATGACTCCCGCGATCGGCGACACGGTCGTGATGGAGTATCTCTACGACAGCGTGGGCAACCGCCTCTTTAAGAATGTCGCCGCCGGTTCCATTTTCGAATCGACCGCATATACCTACGACGTGAACGATCGATTGATGCAGGAAGTGCGCGATACGTTCGACGGTGGCAACCCGAGCGACAGCGAAACGATCATTTACGGCTACGACCTGATCGGCCACCTGACATCGAAATCCAACGGTACTTGGGCGGACACGTACACGTACAACCAAGCGGGCAGGCTTGTGAACGCTCACGTCGAATCCGGCGGTAGCACGGAAGACATTGCCTATACGTACAACTATAGGGGCATTCGAACGAGCAAAACGATTGGTGGTGTGACGACCGAATATGTCGTTGATCACAACCGTCGCCACGCTCAGGTCCTGGCGGAAATCACGCCCAGCGGTTCAACCGGTTATGTTCACGGCTTGGACCTGATAAGTATGAAACTACCGGGCGGAGCGAAACGCTTCTACCACGGCGATGGCCAGCTCTCGACGCGACTGCTGACCGACGGCGCAGGTGCGGTCACGGATACGTACATCTACGACGCGTTCGGGAATACGCTGGCGTCGACCGGCAACACGCCGAACCGGTACAAATACACCGGCGAACAGTACGATCCCAATCTGGGTTACTACTACCTGCGTCAACGATACCTGGATACCGGCACAGGCCGATTTGTGGCGGCGGACAAGTTCCCGGCAGATCGATTCGATCCGAAAACTCTGCATCGTTACCTGTACGTGCAATCGAATCCGGTAAACATGGTCGACCCGTCGGGCGAGTTTGGAAGCTTGGTCGAAGTGAACGTGAGCCTGGCGATCCAAAACACGCTCATCAGTTCGTACCACAGTCACCTGCTTCAGTTTTTCTTCAAGGCGATGAAGATTGCGTTCTGCGTGCTCGAACCGGCTTTCCAACAACGGAATATCGCACTTGACGCCATAGCGCAAGGCGCCGGCGATTGGGCCATCACAATGGAAGCGCAGGCGCGACAGCAGATTTCCATCGGCTTCAACGATCTGCGCAAGGCGCTGATGGATGAAATGGAAGGGTTCGCGGAGGATATCCTGCCCCAACTTGAATGGGAAGTAACCATCGATATCGTGGACAAAGGCCTGCAAGACCACATTGACGCGCTGGAAGCCGCTCACCAGGACATCACAGGCGCAGTCGACTTCGCCAGCGATATGGTCGACTTCCTCAATAAAATGATGGAAATGTGGAACGCACCAAGCGAGGCGTGTGCAGTGTCCATCTTCCTGGAAGCGTACGGCGTATCAATTCTAGAGAAGGTCGGCGTGCTGTAACGGCGGAATAAAAAGGATAGGATATTTATCGGTCAACATAGTCCGTTTTTTTCAAAAAGAGATTCTTGGTCAGCAATGCCGACCCCTGCTACAATGATTCTGGGTTGGGCGATTCAGACGCTTTGTGTACGGACCGATGCATTCCAATCACAACGAAACGAGAGGAATTTTGATCGACATTGACCCGCGCGTGGTGCGCGGGAATGGTGGAGGAAGAATCATGAGCGAGAAAAAGACATTCGTGCTAGCGGGGATAGTAGCCCTTATGGCGACGGGCTTCGCACGCGCAGATTTGTCAAACGTAGGATTTGAAACCGGTGATTTGACTGACTGGTCGGTCAATCCCGGCGGGATTGTCAGTATTCAAAATGACGCAACGGGGCATTTCGCGGTCTTGTCCGAGGCCCAGCCATTCGAAGAGGCGACGAGTTCGCTGTTTCAAGACTTTGTGATTACTTCGCAACTCACTTCGATTTCGTTCGAATACCGCATGGATTCGATCGGCAATTATTTCGACGAAAACGCGTTCCCCGATGCGTTCACCGCGCGTTTGATCACTCCGGATACCCATTTTCCGATTCTGCACACGCCCGGTGTGAGTGATCTTTTCTACCATGATAACAGCGAAGCCACACCGTTTGTCGACTTCGATTCGAATTTCGTTTCGGTCAGTCCCGCCGCACAGCGGACGAACTGGACCACCGTTACAATCGATCTGACCAGCATCCCGAATCCCACAAACGCGCGGATTCAATTCGATCTGTTGGGCACGGGCATGATCGACGGCCAAACGAGCGTAGTGGGCATCGACAACATCACGGCCGTCGTGATTCCCGCCCCGTCGGCCGTGTTGCTGGGTGCGATTGGATTGGGAATCGTACGACGCTTCCACAGCTAATGCAGCGTCTTTGCTGCAGGCAAATCATCCATTTCCTGGAGGATACCGTCGCTCTGACTGCACCCGCCGTTATAGCTTAACGCGTTGTCGGCAGGCTTTTGGGGCACCGCATCCTCGGTCGATGCAGGGCTGCATGCCGCTCTTGTGACGACGCGCGACACGGGCATCAAGGGCGCCCGTCCCGCCGTACTAACAAAGAAACCCTTCTCAAAGACCGGCGAGACGATGCCTCTTCCATTTTCGCTTCTTCACCAACGACCAATCCTTTTCTCACACGACAGGACGTGACACGACTCGATTTCTCCTCAACAATGAGTAAGACGATAAACGACCCGACTCGTACGTACACAACCAAACGCGCAAACGGAAGTTCGTGACAAAGGCGCATAGTCACTAATCCGGGGAGGTAAAATCGCACATGTTGTCGCTCGTGCTATTCGCGGCGCTCGCCTTAGGGGTGTCGTTTTTGTGCTCTCTTCTGGAAGCGAGCCTGCTGAGCATGCCGCGCAGTCACGTCGAGTTGCTGGTTCGTCACGGATCACCGGCAGGACTCGCCATGAAACACCTCAAAGATAATATCGACCGCCCGCTCGCGGCGATTCTAACCCTCAATACGATCGCGCATACCGTGGGAGCAGCCGGAGTCGGCGCCCAGGCGGCGGTCCTCTTCGGCGATGCGGCCGTGGGTATCGCTAGCGGTGTGATGACCTTTGCCATTCTCGTCTTCAGTGAAATCATTCCCAAGACACTCGGAGCTGTACACACCAAATCACTCACCGGTTTCACTGCAAACTTGACGCGCGGAATGATCGCACTTTGCTACCCGATTATCTTAGTATTGGAATGGACCAACCGCCTCCTTGCGTTCGAGCGACACGGTACGCGAATGACGCGCATGGAATTGCTCGCGACGATCCGATTGGGGCAAGAAGCGGGCTCGCTGGCGGACCGGGAATACCGCATCATCGCCAATCTCATGGGCCTGTCCGAAACGCGCATATCGGACATCCTCACTCCACGTACCGTCATGTTCGCACTCCCCGCTCAGCAAACCATTCGAGAAGCCCTTTCCGAACATATCTCGCTGCACTTCGCCCGCATTCCACTCTTTAAGGATTCGCCCGACGAAATCGTCGGGTACGTCCCCCGCCATGAAATTCACCGGGCCGCCGTGGAAGGAGTGGATCATCAACCACTATCATCCTTGGCCAAACCGATCTTTGCCCTACCCGAACAGGCAACTGTCTCCGCCGCTCTCGAACAATTCCTCGCCGAAAGTGAACACCTCGCAATCGTGGTAGATGAGTTCGGTGGTGTTGAAGGACTGGTGACGCTGGAAGATGTCATCGAAACGCTGCTCGGCCAGCAAATCGTAGACGAAACCGACCCCGTACCCGACATGCGGGCAGAGGCAAAGCGCCGAGCCGAGGACAAACGAAAACCGCACTAGGAAACACGCCGCGACGTTTCCCGCATCCACGACCACAACTCGCATGCGAGTAGCCCGAGCATGACCAACATGACGGGCATCACGATATAGGAATTATGACTCCACTCCCCGGTACTCAATTCGGTGTACTTCGCTTCGTGCCATACCACCGCCAGACCAACACATGCAATCCATGTCAACCCTCTTCGATAGGCCAATCCCGGCACGAGCCAGACCAGGTACCAGGGAAATACCGCCGGCGAAAACAAAATGCCCATTCCCAACGCCAGTTGCACCTCACGCCAGCGCGGCGTGCGCGATCGCGAAGCAACGTAACAAGCCAGCAAAAAACAACAAACCATCACTAAACCAACCAACGCCCACCAAGGTCCAGGCCAAATGTACTCAATGACAGCAAACGGACTCCCCGTACGCCAACGCGATAAGTACCGTGTCGCCACAACCTGCAATCCGCCGAGTCCCCCCCGATAGGGCACGAAAAGCGCAACCGGCAGGGCGATTGAAATCAGTACGTAGGCGAATTTGCGGTAAGGACTGTGCAGATGCTTCAACAGCAGCGGTAAGACCAGCACAGGCCAATAGTATTTCACCCCGATCGAACAACCCAACGCCAAAGCTGACGCCCACCAAAGCCGTCCCTGCAAACACCACGCTATCACAAGAAAACCTACGCCGAGCAGATCGAGATGACCTGCTTCATACGTTTCAAACACCAACAGGGGACACCACAAGTATGCAAGCAACATAAACGTAAAATGACCGCTGTTTTCGGTTTGTATGGTAGCTTCATCAGCGCTTAAAACAGGTTCTTCTTCACGAAGGCTTACTTCGCACGAAATTGTCCCACATACCTTGGTGACGACTGAATCTGTACGCCCCCACAGCAGCATGACCATCACGACCAGGGCTTCGAACGAAAGCAACAATACTTTCCACGCAATGACCGATTGCGGCGCAACGGTACCTGCCAGCGCGAACGCACCCTGTGCGACCGGACCGTAGATCGTCGCGGAGTATTGATGGTTCATCCGCGAGAACGCAATCGGATATTGTTCGCGAAGCGGCTCAAGTAGAGGGTCGATCGGCGTAATAGAGAAAGGGTTGTATCCATGCAATTGGACAAGCCCTTCCCACAAGTAACGATAGATGTCGTCCGAGCTTGTGGGAGTCGCGGGAATGAGCAGCACACGCGCGACAAAGGCAACCACGATCACCCATAACCAATCATTTGGCCTTGGTCGAACGCGAGACATCACGTACATCGCGCCGAGATAGACGAAAAACGCCAACGTACTTGCAACCATGATCGCTGCGACTCGTTGCGATCCGGCAGAGGTGAGATAGAGGCTTGCGATCGCAAGAAGGTACGAAACACCAAACGCCCAAAAGATCCGGCACCGGCCGCACCCTTCTTCGAACGATTCGCGATCGTTATTCGATTCGCGTGAATCCATAGCGTAGAATCGTCGCGATGATCACATAACCCGCCTGGAGTGAGCCGATCAGGTTACCGCTCACCTTTGAACGTCCGGTCCGTCGACAACGGTAGGGTACGGGCACTTCGCGGAATCGCAATCCCATCCGAGCCGCCTTGATCTGCGACTCGACGGTCCAACCAAAGTTGCGATCACGCATCCCCATCTGCTCAAACGCCTCGCGATCGAACGCGCGGTATGGCCCCAGGTCGGTGTAGCGTACACGATAGATCAAACGCATTAGAAAACAGGCAAGCCAATTACCGAATCGCTGCTGCGGTGCAAGCGAACCCCGTTCCGCCTCACCCATCGTACGCGAACCGATCACCATGTCGTACTCACCGCACAAAATCGGATCGACAAGCTCACCGAGCACCGTAGGATCATCACTGTTGTCGGCGTCGATAAACGCAATCACGCTTACACTAGGGGCGATCTGTTCGACGGCAGCCAAACAGGCAGCGCCATACCCCCGCTCTCGTTCAAAAACGACTTCCGCCCCAGCTCTCCGTGCAACGCTAGCAGTGCCGTCAATGCTGCCGTTATCTCCAACGATAACCTGAAGTTCGTATTTCGCGGGCAATGAGCGAATCACCTCGCCGATACTCGCTTCCTCGTTGAGCGCCGGAATGATGACAGCCACACGCGGATCAGTGCTCCCCTCGCCCGCAGTTAACCCGAGCGTCGCGAGGACTTCCATCGTCAAGTCATCGACCGTGTCAATATCATTCAGCACCGTAACGGTCGAAAACGTGACTCCCAAATCCTCACATCGGGCAATGGTCTGCTGGCAAACCCTGTCCGTTCCCCATTCGATTCCACTAAATAACGAGGACAGTGGTACCGTCGTGCCAACAAGGTAATATCCGCCGTCGCGCGACGGACCGAGAACGACATGGTCTGTGCCCTCGCCCCTTCCTCGCAATTCGTCAAAGGACCGCTCAATCTGTTCGAATGACAACTCCGGAACGTCGCAACCCACCAACACCACACGCTTGGCGCCGCGCTGGTGGGCAAGTTCCATTGCGTTTGACATGCGCCGTCCCAAATCTTCGCCACGTTGAGGAATGATCAACGGTGCGGGCGCTTTGTCCTCAGCCCGCATCAGTTCACACAATCCTCTAACAGCTTCCATGCACGATGCCTGCTCGACCGCCACGATCAAATTGCGGTGTGCGCGGGTAGCTTCGAGAGTGGTTTTTAACGTCTTATCAAACAGGGCCTGGTAAATCTCGTGTGCGCGATCAACCCCGACATCCGCGATGAGCCTGCGCTTGCATTGACCCTTTTTAGGATAACGGGCAAAGAGGATCAGACATTCGTCTGCATAAGATCCGCTATTACGTGGCGCAGGTTCTTGGGAATCGACATCCGCAAAGTGCATGACTGAATCGTTAACCTACCGTAACGGCGGATCCTGGTTCGGCTGGCCGAGCGCCGTTCGGATCGGCTGCACCGCCACTCGAATCCTCCTTGCCGCCATCACGCAGGTAATCAGGCCTGGAAAGCCAACCCGTTGTCAGGAAGCCTATGGAATACAGAAGCAAAAACACACCGAAAATATGACGTTGGAAAGTCACAACATAAAAAACCAGACTGGAAAGTGCATAGACACCGAGCAGCAGTTCGATCACCCACAGATTGTCACACGCCGGCCGGTAACTGCTTCGGCGGCGTTTCACACTACTACCGGATTTGGGCGTACGAATGAACTCTCCGCCACGCAGCTATAAGCCGCGCAGCGCAGCCAACCCATTGTTCACGGACAAACCAAGACCAACCGCCAGCATGATGGGAATCGTCCTGAATCCCGAGAATCCGCCGCCCACCGTCCACCGCGCGTACCCGTACACAGCCAGAGGTAAAATCGTCGCACAAATGATCGCCGTCCAAATGATGGGAAGCCATCCGGTAAGTAACGGATGACCGTATGCGATGTAGACAAACACAGGCCAAGCAACCAACGCCACCAACAAAACAAACACCGAGGTGAAATGGTTCGACAAATGAAACGCCGCTTCAAGCTTCTGGCCAAAAGACGTACGACTGGAAGGGCGCCAAATGGTAGGCAACAGCTTCACGCCAACCTGCACAGCGCCCGTCGCCCAACGCCTCTGTTGACTCTTGAGCGCCTGAATCGTATTGGGCAACTCAGCCGGACATTCCAGATCGAAACAATAATCCATCCGCCAACCCGCAAGCTGCGCCCGGTAGGACAGGTCCATATCCTCCACCAGCGTGTCGCCGCTCCATCCGCCTACTTTCGGGTCTTCAATCGCCTTGCGACGCCATAATCCCGCAGTACCGTTGAAATTCATAAACAAATTATTCCAAGCCCGCGCGCCCTGCTCGATCGCAAAGTGCACGTCAAGCCCGAGCGCCTGAGCGCGAGTAAGCAGCGTTTCGTGCTCGTTGAGGTGAGTCCACCTGCCCTGGACGCAAGCGAGGTTCTCCTCACTCAGCGCAATGGGAACACTCTTCAAAAGAAAGTCGGTCGGCGGCACGAAATCCGCGTCAAACATGGCGATGAATTCGCCGCGACAGCGAGCCACGCCATAAGCGAGCGCACCCGCCTTGTATCCTTCGCGCGACGGGCGACGCACAACTTGGATGTCGAATCCGCTTGCCCGCAGTCGAGCCACCACCTGATCGACAACGACAACGCAATCATCCGTGCTGTCATCAAGCACTTGAATTTCGTGCTTATCTTTGGGGTAATCCATCGCCGCCACCGCTTCGATCAAACGACGGGCTACGTCTTTTTCGTTGTAAATCGGCAATTGAGTCGTAACCGCAGGCCAATCTGCCCGAGGCGTTCGGGCGAATAAATCTATAGAGTCTTGCTGCCTGCGAGCAGCGTGCCGACGCTTGCGGCGAAAAAGATAAACCAGCACGTACAGATGACACCCGTAAACGCTTAACACCGCCATCGAAGAAGCAAACAGGATAAAAACAAACCATGCGGCGAATGAATACACGGTGTAAGTGCTCGCTTGAAGTGAGGCCTGCCGCGCCGAAACTCAGACCTGGATACGCTTCGTACGGCGCCGGCGTGACGCTTTGGGGCCCACCTAGCGCCCCGATTCAACTCATCCCCTAATCCCGGAACCTCGAAGTTCTATTCGTGGCTTGAGAAATGTTATTGAAGCTGATGCTCCAGGCACCTCGAAAAACCTGTGCCGCTGGATCGAATCCATTCACACATGATTTATTGCCCGAATTCACAACATCTAAACTATAGATGGGGCAAGAGACAGCGTCAACAAAACGAGACAATTGCACGGTTTCTTACGGCCTAATCATAAGCATCGCATTTCTGCGAAATCGAGCACCGAACCAGATGAATCCCAACTTGCATTACTGATAATAGTAAAGTGCACATCGTACCGGTCATACTCGGCTACTCCGGACTTGCAATGTCGCATTGAGTTTCTCTGGCCTCAATTTTGTCAAACCGCGAGTGCTTCCTAAAATCCACTACGGTCCGCAGCGAAACTGCACAGAGAAACAATATGACCACATGCAACGATGCCAGTGAACTTGCCAACTCCCCCCCTACCAACGTCATCAAGAACGACGACTTTGACCCCCGAATTCTAGAAAAAGGCATCGACGCAGGCCTGGGTGCTTTGTCACTTGACGCCGTCCAAGTCAACATCGGCTTGAAGTGCGACCTTGAGTGCGAACATTGTCACGTGGCGTCTTCACCCCGGCGTACGGAGACCATGGATTGGCCGACGATGGCAGCGGTAATCGACGCAGCAAAGCGCGCCGGAACCCGTTGTGTGGACATCACCGGCGGCGCGCCGGAATTAAACCCAAACTTCAAACGATTCGTCGCAGCGCTGTGCGAACTCAACATCGACGTGATGGTTCGAACAAACCTTACCGCCTTTCTCGAGCCCGGCATGGAAAATATGCCCGAATTTTATCGAGATCATCAAGTGCATCTTGTCGCATCATTACCCTGCTATACGGAAGAAAACGTCGATAAGCAACGTGGTCATCGCGTGTTCGAGCGAAACGTTAAAGCGTTACAGTTGCTGAACAAACTTGGGTACGGGCAAAAGCCGCAATTAGCTTTGGACTTGGTATACAATCCGGGCGGGCCTTCCCTACCACCGGACCAGGAAAACTTGGAAAAAGACTATCGACGAATGCTGGACAAGCAATTCAACCTGTCGTTCACTCGACTCTTGACTATCACGAACATGCCAATAGGTCGATTTCGCGCAGATCTTAAGCGCGACGGTCGATTGGAAGCCTACGAAACTCTCTTGCGTGACGCATTCAACCCTGCAACCTTGGAAGGCCTGATGTGCCGTCACCAAATAAGCGTCCGGTGGGACGGAGTGCTGTTCGATTGCGATTTCAACCTTGCGCTGAAGATGCCGGCATGCAACGAGCAAGGACAGTCATTGCACATTCGCGACTTCAACCCCACCACCCTGCTAGCACGCCACATTCAAACAGGGACGCATTGTTTTGGATGCACCGCCGGTTGCGGCTCATCCTGTGGCGGTGCGTTGGCTTGACGAAGGCGACAAAAATAATCGGTACCGTCACCGAAGCAGCATTTCTTCATTTCTTGCCCTTGGCACGCTGCTCTGCAAAAAAACCTCGCAGCAGTGACGCGCATGACTCTTCCAAAACACCGCCCTTAACGGCAAGGCGATGGTTGAGACGCTCGTCCGAAGTGATTTGATAGAGTGTTTCACACGCTCCCGCTTTAGGATCCCACGCACCGAAAACCACCCGATCCATCCTCGACAACACAAGTGCTCCTGCACACATGGGGCAGGGTTCGAGTGTGACATACATCGTACAGCCTTCCAGGTGCCAGCTACCCATGCCATTCGCCGCTGCGGTGATCGCCAGGATCTCGGCGTGCGCTGTCGGGTCCTGCAATCGCTGCCGCTGATT
>JANQHN010000364.1 GCA_028282665.1 Phycisphaerae bacterium
TATTGGCCTGAGTCGTCATAGCGATCTCCTGATTGTTAATGATGCCTGTGCCCAGGTTCGGGCCAGCGCGTTTACCGTTTCAAAATCCTGGTATTTGATTCATGCGAATGCAGGCTTCGCTTGCAACATTAAGCGCGTCTGATGATCTACTTTCTATGGTCAAAACAGACTCCGTAACGCGCCGTCAACAAGCGGTTTGGACGTTAAAAACCATCCTGATGCGGCGCCCAATACCTGGTCAATAGAATTTCCGTCTTGTCGCTGTCTGCGTGCAGTTCGTGATACGCAGGCTGTTTCCCGGCGCCGAAGGTATTGATTTCAAATTGCTCGCGTGCGTTTTCTAGATCAAGGCGCGGCCGTACGGCGCCGTGGTGTGGGTATCGGGGTCTACCTGCGGCAGGATCGCCGGCAAGCCTATCCGCAATGATCGCCCGTCGCACGTTCCAATAGCCTTTAGAATTCTGATTCAATCCCCACCCAACGACGTACCGCCTTCCGTCCATAAGTCGCAACGGTCGTCCATCAAAGTGGACATAGTTACTCATGGCTGGATCGAGCGGTCCGCCTGTGTCTTTCCCCGGGGCTTCGTCATAGGGAATTCCCTCGCCGATGCCCCCGGCGACGCTGAAGCTGTACGTGATTTGCCACTTTTCAGGAGAGGCATTTGCAGGATAGCCCGCCACCGCTGAAGGACACTTCCACGACCCTGGGTGCACGTAATCCAAAAGAACATTGCCTACCGTCGAGGGGTAGTTGGAATCGAATGGATCTGCATTGGGATCGGTTCGATTGACATCCTCCATAAACGGAACCCGATCCTTATATTCCAGAGAATAGGTGAGAATCCCTGTCCAAATACACCTCATGTTGTTGCGACAGACAACACGCTTGGCTTGACTTCGTGCGCTGCGTAGCGATGGAAGGAGAATGGCCACTAACAGCGTAATGATGGCTACGACAACCAGCAGTTCGATCAGCGTAAACCCTCTGGGTATCTTGCGATTGCGTTCTCCCATGATTCACCTCCCTTCGATCTGCCTAACAAGTGTCATGGTCAGCTTTCGAGTGCACTAAGTAAAAAAACGGTTACTCATCGGGCTCCTGTGAAAATCGATGCATAGTCGACCAAATCGACGTCGTTATCCGACTCGACGTCGAACACGTCGCATAACGGATCGGTTACGGCAACCGCCGGTCCCGTCAAGCAATCAGAGAAAGCCGTGTAATCGACAAGATCGATGTCGTTGTCCCCGTCGTAATCGCCATCCATGGTGGAAAGGACGACGTGCAATCGTGGCGACTCCGCGTCTGGGAACGGGTTGCCCGGGAGAGTCAGTGCTTCCTTCAGATAGAATCGGTTGTAAGCGTCGACCGGAATGTCGTGATCTGCTTCCTGCATCGAACTGATAATGACGAAGCAACGCCCGCCGGCGAGTTGCTGTTGGAAATATTGCCGCACCTTCCCCTCGGAAAGCCTCAAATTTACGTCGAACCGCACCTGGAAATCCTCCGTTTGCTCGCCGGGTGTGTAGTCTTGCGGTACACCGACGGCCCAGGGGATGGGCGTGAAGGAATAGACCGGCGGTTCTACTTCTTCATTGTGATGGCCTTTGACGTTGTCTTCGATGTGCAGGATGTTGCCGGTTTCTTCTTGATACACGAACGGGTAGGGATCGCAGGGATTGCCGTCGCTGCCCACAAAAAGGGAGGTCTCCTGCCACGACCCGTAACTGTGCGTGGGACCGAAACCGGCACCGGTCAATTCGATTGGCCGACCCGGGTCCAAGTCGTCGCTTTCGCCATCCGTATCGTCAGGATGGTCGCGGGGCAAACCGTCGGCGTTGATCTCGCCGTCGAAGTTGATGTCCATCGTGTACCACTCGTCAGCCGTAACATCGACCGGCCAGTTGGACCAGGCGGCGCCGTTGGTGAGTGTGACGGTGATGGTTCGGATATTGTACGATTCCTCGGATAGCCCCGGTTCGATCTGCGTTGCCGTGTCCCACGCGATAATGTTGAATCCGCGCCGATCATTAACGCCTTCAAACACGGAACTGAACACCGAACCGAGAGGGCGCGTCCCAGGCGTGAAATTGTGAGGGTAGTACCATCGATCATCCGTTGGAGTCTCGTAATCGTAACCGGTGGCTAACGCGGAGGGACCGCACCATAGAAGGACGAATAGTACAAGTGCTTTTTTAAGGATCATGAGGCGACCTCCGTAAACGTGATCGAATGATTCGTATTCGTTGATTGGAGGGGGCGGGGAGGGAGCGGACGTCCGCGGAGTTAAAACGGAAGATCTCGCCTCCCCGCCATCCATGGGTATCATGCTTTCATCGATCCGGACCTATTCATCCGGCGACCAAACCAGTGTCATCGCGGCGAAATCAGCCAAGTCCGAATCTTCGTCGGAATCGAAGTCGAAACGCAGACAAAACGGATCTTCCGAAAGTACCCCAGGCCCCGAATGACATTCAGCGAAACGCATAAAGTCATCCAAGTCGACATCCAGGTCTCCGTCGTAATCCCCTTTAACGGGAGGCGGGAGTGGCGTTATGGGAAATGCCGTTTCCGTGGCCATGCTGTCCACACGCAACGAATCGAAACTCGAATGAACGATCTCGCCCCATTGCACGCGGTAATCGCCCGTGTACTCCGGCAGGTAAAACTCGAAGATCATCTCTTCGAGGGTTACTTCACCGAATCCGCTGCCGGCAAGACGCTGCCAAATGACTTCGCTTCGCAGCATATTCGCATTACCGCCACCCGGAATCGGATCACCATTCGGGCGCACGATTTCAATCGTGTCAGGAAACACGCTCGCCGGGCCGCCGGAGCCTTCGTCCGGATTCATCGTTGCGGATGTCTGTACGATCACGTGCGTGCCGTAGCTGGGACCGTATGTGTGGTTGAACAATTCTGCAAAGACGGAATAGTTCCCTCCAAAAGAGTAAAAGTTGCCGCTGCCGGAAGCGAATCCCGGAGGATTCACGTTGAGCGTGGGAACATCGATACCCGCTGGGTTGACCACATAAGCTAAGTCCGGGGTGTTGCCGCTCGGTTGGTACATTTGATCCCAAATCTGATGGGTCGATCCCTCGTCGCCGACCGACCAACCGGCGGGTTCCACGAAGTTGCTAGGACCGTACGGTTCCCCGAGCAGCGCACCCTGTGGATGAGCCGCCGCCAGAGCGACGGTTACGCAAATCGCCTGAATAAATATTTCCATAGCTAAATGTCCTTTCTAAGCGGCGCGTCGACGGAAGTGACAAAAAAACAACGCGATCGAGGTTAAGCTTACGAGGACCAGTCCGGACGGCTCCGGCAGTACGGTTGGCTTATCGATGCCGAACGTGAAATCTTGATCCAAGCCGGCCAAGGTGTCCGAAACGGAAACCCCGATCTGAAGATGCCCGATATTCGAAAAAAC
This sequence comes from Phycisphaerae bacterium, assembly GCA_028282665.1. Lineage (GTDB taxonomy): Bacteria > Planctomycetota > Phycisphaerae > UBA1845 > UBA1845 > JANQHN01. The sequence goes on from JANQHN010000364.1 coordinate 3,434, forward strand.
GGCGTTAAAATCAGACCCTTCGAAACTCACAAACTGCGGATTCGAAGGATCGATCGCAAAAGTGAGCTCTGTCCAGGTATGGGGCGTAACGGGTGCAAAGGAAATCGCCACGGCGCCCGGGAAATTGGCCGGGCCGGCAAAACGCACGAAAGCCGGCAATGGTTCGGGGGCATCGTGCCTGATGAACGTACTGAACACAGCCACACCGTCACTGATCCAATTCCCCTCGAAAGCGCCCGCACTGGAGCCGAATTCGTCCTGCGCGCGAAAAATCGAGGCGGTGTTGCCGGGAGAGGAATTGACGAAATTAAACGTCCCTGCTGCAAAGCTGCTGCCATCCGGTCCTCCGGTCGATTCCCAATCCAGCGCGCCTGCCGCGGCGTTGCGCCATTCAGACGTATCGACAACAAAATCTTCGGTGAAAGGTACAACCGTGGCTTTTGCGGGAGGGCAATGGACGGCTGCTGACATGACCAGAAGTACTACCATACAGTCGCGAACTCGATACCTCATAATAAGATCCACTCCTCTACTGTAGGTTCGACGCCGTTTGAGCGCGTCCCCTAGAGATAAATACTTGAAAGAACCGACACGCTCATTACGCTAGCCGGCTGCCTATTTGATACACCGCCGTAGTTACGATCCACGCAAGCAGTGTAAGACCGAACAATTGAAACAAGGCCCACTTCCAACAACCGCTCTCGCGTCGCGTCACGGCGATCGTCGCCATACACGGTGAACTGATTAGACAAAAAACCATCACGCAAAATCCCTGGAGCGGGGTATAGTTTGCCTGCAAGGTTTCCCGTAAAGACAACGAGCCTCTGTGTCGATCCGTCCCCAACGAATGAGCGATCCCAAGCTGCGTCAAAAACACCTCTTTGGCAGCGAATGCTCCCAGCAAAGAGGTCGAGATCTTCCAGTCAAAGCCACAAGACCTAACCAGTGGCTCAACGGCGTTACCCACTTTGCCGATCATGGAAACTTCGAGGGTTGCTTCGGCTTGGGCTGCGTTGATTTTGCGAACGCGAACCTCCCGTTCATCCTGCGGCAATTCGGAATTCGCTTGAATCGACGCGCGCTGTTCGGCGAACTGCGCAATCTGGACGGCGGACAAACGAGGCCACTGCTGCATGGCCCAGAGAATGATCGAAAACACCAAAATGATCGTGCCGGCCTTACGCATAAACGCCGCGACGCGATGCCACATTTGTGACAACACGTTTTTCGCATAAGGCCAGCGGTAAGGAGGCAACTCCGTCACGAATGGTGTCGATTCCCCGCGAAAGACCGTCAGCTTCAAGAGCTTCGCCGTCAGCGCCGCGAGCGTGATTCCAACCATGTAAATGAGTACCAACATCGGTGCTCGCCAAAATGACGGGAAAAAAGCCGGTATGATCAGCGCGTAAATCGGCAGCCGAGCGCTACAACTCATCAACGGAAGAACGAGCATGGTGGTCAGGCGGTCGCGACGGCTTTTGATGCTGCGCGTTGCCATAATGGCTGGTACGGAACAACCGAACCCCACAAGCATCGGGATGAAGCTACGCCCGTTGAGACCGAATTTTCGCATCAGGTGATCCATCGCGAGAGCGGCGCGAGCCATGTACCCGCAGTCCTCCATGATGGCGATGACCAAAAACAACAGGAAAATGTTCGGTAGGAAAACGAGCACTGCGCCCACACCGCCCACGATTCCATCTACGAGCAGGCTTTTGAGCAAACTCTCCGTTCCCGCCGGCCAGATGCCGGCGATCACGACGCCCAATGACTCGAATGCGGATTCCGTGAGGTGCATCAGCGGCGACGCTAACGCAAAGGCCGCGTGAAACGCCACGCATGTAAGGAAAAGTAGAATGGGAAGCCCCAAATAGCGATCAGCCAGGAAAGAATCGATGCGGGCTCCCCGCGGCTTCTCGGTACCTGGGTGATTGAGGGATGCTCCGTGGCAAAGTCCGGAGATAAAGGCGTATCGCCGTTGCGTGATCAACGCCTCCACATCGTCGCCAAGCGACTCTTCGATGTGGCGACGGGCGGCATCAACGGCAACCAGGAGTTCGGGATACGCCCAATCCGCACGAACCCTTTCATCTCCTTCGAGCAGCTTCAATGCAGTACAGCGTCTTGGCATTCCGTTGCGGTGCGACGCCAGTCGTTCTATCAACGATTGCAATTCGATCAGATGGCTTTCAATCTCGTCGCCGTAGTGGACCGGTCGTCTTGCGAGCCGATTTCGTGAGGTCGCCAACTCGGCCGCGATTTTTGCCAACTCAAGCACGCCTTGACCTTGGTACCCAACCGTGGCGACCACAGGTACGCCCAGGATGTCTGCCAGGAACTTCAGATCGAGGTCCAGCTGCCGACCCGAAGCGATGTCCATTTTGTTGATTGCCAAAACGACAGGCGTACCCAGTTCGATGAGCTGCACCGCAAGGTACAAATGCCTCCGCAGGTTGCACGCATCGACCACGTCGATAATCACGTCGGGCCTGCGTACCCGTATAAAATCAATTGTCAGTTGCTCTTCCGTCGTGCATGCAGCCAAGCTGAACACGCCTGGCAGATCGACGATCTCGAGCGGTTGATCGATGTAGCGACATTCGGCGGTATGAGGCGCGACGGTCACCCCGGGATAATTTCCGATGTTCTGCCTTTCGCCGGTCAGTGCGTTGAACAGTGAAGTCTTGCCTGAATTCGGATTGCCGACCAGTGCAACCACCGGCGTACAGGTAGAAGCCGTTCTTTTGACATAACGTATAAAGTTCGACATATCGAATTCGCATTGCAAAAAAAAGCAAACTCTACGTTCTCTGCGCCAACTCGCGAACTTTGCCCGGTAGTGCGCGCCGTTGATGGCAGACCCCACACCTGTTCGCCGGGAGGCCGCTATTACCTCATTCGTTTTCGAGACTCACCAAAATACGCTTTGCCTCACTTTTTCGTAGAGTCAGTCGGTCTCCATTGAGAATTAACTCGATCGGATCGCCCGATGGCGAGACGCCGACGACTTCGACGATCGTGCCCAATGTCGCGCCTATTTCGAACAGTCGCCGTCGAACAGCGTCCGTACCTGTTATTTGCCGAATCGTACCTTTCTCGCCCCGGGTGAGGGAGCAAAGGGGAACAGGCGGCGAACCCTGATCCGTTGAAGTTCCCAATGAATCATCCCAATCGTCCGCCGTACAGCGTTCGCAATCGAGGGCTTGCTGCTCGTTGTTGCAGTGGTAACCGAAACCCTCAAGCCACTTCGTGCCCCCGCGCGGACATCGATCCACGTACTCGGCGAACTCGATGAACCGCTCCAACACCACCTCCGAGACGGCATGCTCCAACTGGCAAGCTGCGGCATCCGCCTCTTCAGCGTCAATCGAGAGAACCTTGATAAAAAACTCTCGAAGTACTTTGTGTTTCCGGAGAATAACCTGCGCGATTTCCCGGCCCGTGTCCGTGAGCGTAGTGATGTCGTACGGGGCGTAATTGACGAGGTGGCGGTCCGAAAGTGTTCGGAGGGCGGCCGTAACCGATGACCTCCCCACATTGAGCCGGTCCGCAATATCCGAAGCGCGGGCGGCTTGTTTTTCCTCGACGATCTGGTAGATCGCTTTCAGGTAGTGTTCCATGCTGGCGGTAAGATCTGACGTTTTGTTAGCCATCGCTTCAAACCAACTATCAAGCCCGCAGTGACGCAGAAATTTCAATTACCAAAACAAAGTACGCCTAGGCGAACTTTTTGTCAACCTTCCGAATGGAATTTAAGCAGGTCGTCCGGCGAAGTGGGATGGTCGCACGCATGCGTGCCCGAATTCACCCCGCCGGACGCCAAGCGAACCCGCGCAGATGACTATTACCCTCATCGATCCGAAACGCTTGGGCAGGTCCTTCCACTTGGCGCCGTTATCCAAGATCCAGAAAATACCCTTGATCACCTTTCGCTTGTCAGCGGGAGGACGGCCGCCTTTAGGATGGCGCGGAGTGTCAGGAATCACCGACTCCAGCCAATCCAACTGCTCTTCGGTCATTTTCAGCACAGTACATAAATTTATGCTGAAATCGCTAAAAAGAATACGGTTTAGGGATAGACTCTACAGTATAGGTCCAAGTCTGCGACGTACACGGAGGCTCGTCTGCGTACTATGCCCCATGGAATCGCATCATGAGATTTAAGGTGTCTGATTCTAATTGTTGCTCCATAAATGAGCATGGCGAGACAACGAGCCACGAGTGTGTTCATGCCTGCCAGCACGCTATCCTTGGTCCAATCTTCCGCATTGCACATGGGAGTTGGTGGTTGCGGTGCATTTTCTCTCCCGAGTACTGGGGCTGTAACCCCTATGAAATACAAGCGAAAAAACTGGAACATAAACCTCGAGTGAGATGGGTCGGCGGCCCGGATTGCGAAAATACACCTTCATCATAATGGAGAATACCAGTGAGATCATTTGCGATTTTCCTAACGCATGCCGTCATTACAGGGTTGCTGGCTTCTTGCGTTCTTATTGAACCGCCGATGGTGACGAGGTTCTCAACCGTGGAGATCACGGATCTGGAAGG
>JANQHN010000054.1 GCA_028282665.1 Phycisphaerae bacterium
TTCGCATTCCTTCTGCACGACCTGATCAACTTTGCCATGTTCGTTCCCGGCTCTGCCACGACATTTTTCGCGCTGCTTGCTGTGGTCATCGCCGCACGATGGAACATCGCGACACGTGCCTTAACAACGTCAACCCCGCCACCATCCGAACCCGAAATTCTCACTGCACAAGAATCCGCAAACCACCCGAGTGGGCGTGAGTACCTCATCGTTTCAATCGCCCTCGTTGCGGCATTGGTGGCGGTAGGAGTTTTTGTTTTGGCGCCTGTGAACTCTGCGATTACCGAACTCGAATACGCTCGACTTGTCATCTCCCAGCCCGTGCCCATCTCGCAAGTCATCGCGCCTGCCCAAGCCGCGTTCGCCAAAGCCAGACAGGCCGATTCATTAGACCCAACAGCACCGCTCATTTATGCGCAATGGTGCCTGGGCGTCTCGTCTGCGACTCAGCACCGAACGAGGCTTCTCGATGAAGGAATCAAGTCCCTCGACGAAGCTATCGATCGCGATCGATTTAATGCCTCTCTCTATCGACTTGGAGCCCGCGCGGATCTGATGAGGTGGGAAGCGGAATCGTCCGACACAACCCACCTCGAAAAGGCGTATTCGGACGCGTGGAATGCGCACATACACTACTTTCAAGATCCGCGCACAATCATCCTGAAAGCTCGCATAAGCACTTTACTGGCGGAGATTAACCTCTCCAAAGATTCGAAGCTTGCAACGAAACTCGCTACCGAAGCGCTGAATTCTCTAGAGCATGCTGTTTTACTGGACAAGCAGCGTCATAACTACGAACAGGAAGTGCGGCGATTTAGCGAACGCGAGTTGAAAGAAATCGGCGGGCTTCGCGCGCGATGCCAAACCGTCCTGAACAAGCGCCCGGATTAGGATCACGTACTACACATCCTTTTTGTTTTTCTAAATCCGAAAGATGGTCATTGCGGCGTTTGATCACGTGCTGGCGAAATCGCACAGCATTTGTGGTAACATGCCCTCGAAGGCAATCGCACCATGAGCAAGAGTCTATTTGGAAAACGCTACAACCCCGTAAGCCCAACCGCAATGGAAACGGGCGTGGGTATCTTCATTCTCATTTTGACGTTGTTAACAGTCGTCTTTTTTCTGACATTTGGATTTTCAGATGGAGACACGCTATTTCAAACCAGTGAATCACAGGCGGAATCCTCGCAAGAAGTCTTAGCCAACGCTCGCCTAATTCCGCCGCTGGGGAAAGCCGGTTGGACCTCTCCATCTGAGCGGAATGATCACAACCTCTCACATTGGTCTGCGGCTGGAGATGTTGCATCGAACGAACTCGGCAAGCCTTCCCTCTTCGAAACCATGCAAGGGGACTTGGCGGCGTTCGGCGCGCGGCGAGCAATTCACTCCTACTATGCAAGCGTCTCGAATCCCACACAGCGAATCGCTGTTACGGTCGTCGACGCCTACGCACCCGAAGTAGCATTCGGCCTATACCACCATCGCCATCCCGGCAAATCGCCAGCCGCACTCACGACACTCTTATCACCATCCGCAAGCGAGCCTGATGAAGGCAAACCCCACGGCTCGATGGAAGAGGAGATGTACGGCGACTACGCCGTGGAAGACGACCGTGAGCCCGAAGAAAACGCTCAAAATATCAAAGCCGCATCTTCGAAAACAGCCTCAAAGCCCGCAGTTGAAACCGCGCCTTTACGCGTGGGCATGGAAGGCTGGCAATCCAGCACTGGCGGCGCCTTCTGGTTGGGCAAGCACTACATCGAATTCGTTCGCCTAAACACGGACGATTCATCACCGGCCAACGCCGTCATCGCCGATGCTCTGGCAAGCGTTCATCTATCCTATGGACGACCGTTTTGGATCGAGAACCTATGGCCCCGCGAAGGGCGATCGAATGATTCGCTGCGCTACCTTCCACAGTCCGCCTTGCCTTTCCAACTGAACACGGGCGCCTTCACTCTCGAGTATGACGACGGCACAATTGCATTTGCTACGGCACTGGATAACGCTTCAAAAACATTATCCGCTATGAAGGGTATAGAGTCATTCATCGAACAAAACGGTTCCATTCAGTCCCAACCGGATGGCCCATCAACCGTGCTCGCGGGCGACTTCCATAACCGTCGCTACCAACTCGCCGCATTTGCCGAGGGCGATCGGTTGATCGGCGTCATCGGCACGGACATGGGTCCGGTTATTGAAATGGCTCGCACTGTACGCAATCGACTCGCTCCTGCTAATGGCGCGGCCGTGTCGAAGAGCGGTTCAGTCGTGACCGATACTCCCAAACGAGCGTTCCCATCGATCGATTTACCCGGATGGCAGCCCCCCGATAATCTTCGCGTCTACACGCCACTTAATCTGTGGGAAAAGATCGACGGCCGGGCAGACATCTATCTCAGCTTCGGCGTCGCCGACATGGCATTCGGCACGTATACGAAGACTGACGATCCCGCAATCGTGGTGGATGTCTACTGGTACGATATGGCAACCGCGGAGGGCGCGTTCGGTATTTTCCGTGCAGAGTTTGACGATACGGGTCACACCCTCGCCCTAGGCGACGAAGCCTACGAAGTTGGTGGTTCGGTATTTTGTCGCAAGGGGCAACACTACCTGCGCGTCGAAGCGCCCGACCGCACCGATGTATACCTGGAAGCGACCACGAGGATCACGAAGGCACTCGCGAATTCCATCGCCGATTCAGAAACAAAACTGTGGGCCGAGGAACTGCTTCCTTCGAAACATCAGATCGAAGGTTCTTTCGAATTCCACGCCAAGGACGCGTTCAGCCTCGACTTCCTCAGTGACGTATTCGCTGCGGACTATCGATTCGAAGGTGGTCAAGTCAAACTGTTCATCCATCGCGTTGAATCCTCCGCACAGGCAATGGATGTTCTGCGCGCGTATGAATCGTTCTTCGAAGATTTCGGCCGAGTCGTGGAAAGTGCAGCTTCAGAATCCGAAAACAATCAAGGCGAGACGATCACTCTTGTCGGTGAATCAGGCGGTATCTACGACGCCGCGTTTGTGGCGGAAGAATTTCTATGTGGTGTGACTGGGGCAAGCAACGCAACGCTGGCCAAGCGTGCGGCGATTTTCTTCAAAGAAGACCTGCTGGACAAGATGGCGAAGCGCAACGCGGCCGACTGATCGGATGTAAGCTGATGAGCAAGAAGAACGACACAAGCAGCAAGGACTCATCCCTCGAATATGAACCACGTGTCGTTTCGCGACGAGAGTTTCTAACTAGAGGTGGAGCGACGCTGGGCCTTGCGGCGGCGGCTTCGGGGGCTGCGTGGTGGCTTTATGATCCGAAAGGCAATGCGGGGCTCGCTCAACCCAAACCCAAGCGATTGAAGAATTTTTTTGCCGCGGTCGACTATCCGGCCGACGCACCGCGTATCAGCGTCGTACGTGGCAAACAAGAATCGATTGCCCACATGGTCGCTGCCGCCCTTGACCCACTCGGCGGTATGGAACGATTTGTCAAATCGGGCGATAACGTGCTGGTCAAACCCAACGTCGGATTCCAACGAGCACCCAACTTAGGCGCGACGACCAATCCGGAAGTGCTACGTCATGTCATCCGTAAGTGCCGCGATGCAGGGGCAAGCAAGATCGTCGTCGCGGACAACCCCATCGAATCGCCCGCCGCATGTTTCGCGCGATCCCTGATTCAATCGGTCTCGCAGGAAGAAGGCGCACAAATCATGATACCATCCAAGGCGCATTTCGAACCCATCGCGATTCGTCTCAATCCAGACGGCTCACGGTATCAGCCTGATCCCGCCAGAAACGAAGCGTTAGGCACATGGACGATTTTTTGGGCACCGCTTGCAGAGGCTGACAAGGTAATCGGCATCGCGCCAGTCAAAGATCACAACCTCTGCTCTGCCTCCATTACGATGAAGAACTGGTACGGCCTTCT
>JANQHN010000196.1 GCA_028282665.1 Phycisphaerae bacterium
CACTACAGACTCTTCAATTGTTCGCTAATCACCGCCTCGAAGCCACCTTTCACAACCAACTCCTGGGCGATCGAGCCAAGTGGCGCGAAAGTGTAAGACTTGCCATCGGTGGTCTGGATCGTCGCTTTGGTGAAATCCACTTCTGCCCGGACGCCGGTACGAATGGTCGGGTCTGTGCCGTTACGGTGTTTGGCTCGTAGTTCGTCAACCAGTTCGGGGCATTCGATTACGATGTAGCCGTTGTTGAAAGCGTTGCGCTTGTACGTTTGGGAATAGGAACCCGCGATCACCATGCGCAACCCACGGTATTTCAACGCTGTCGCTGCTTGTTCACGCGACGAACCCGAACCGAAGTTATAACCACCTACCAGGATGTCTCCGTCTTGCGCGGTCGCTTGAAATTTCGGGTCGTAATTCAACATCGCAACCTGGCCCATTTCTTCCGGAGTGAGGTCTTCTTTGTAGGTATACTCCTTACCGTAAATACCGTCAGTGTTGAGATTGTCTTTGGGGACGAGCAGGAGTTCTCCCTCGATTCTATTCGGAAATCCGTCCATGATCTCGATTTCGCCGACGGGCTCGGCGTCTCTTGGCGCGATCTTGACCGAAGAACCTGTTTCAAGTTTCTCGCGAAGCTGCGCAGCGGACATGTCGTCGTCGCGTGAGGGCTGGGTAATTTTGCCCGCGAGGGCGGACGAGGCAACCACGGCTGGGCTGGCGAGATAAACGAGCGATTCGCGCGATCCCATTCTGCCTTTGAAGTTTCGGTTGGTTGCGGAAATGCCGATTTCATTATCCTCGAGGATTCCGTCACCAAGTCCGATGCACGGTCCGCAACCGGGCGGCAAGGCGATTGCGCCGGCGTCAAGCAGAGTGTCCCAATCGCCGGACTTCTTGGCCTCCTCTTCGATCTCGTTGGAAGCGGCAGCGATGTAGAATTTCACGTTGGCTGCCACTTTCTTTCCGCGGATGATCTTTGCAGCCTCGACAAAATCCTCCAGGCGACCGTTCACGCAACTGAGAAGAAACGCCTTATCGATACGCACGTCGTTTTGCTCAAACTCCGCCAGCGAAGTGATGGTCTTTACCTCATTAGGGCCGGCGACGAAGGGCGTGACCGCGGACAAGTCGAATTCGAGTACCTTGGCGTAGACCGCGTCGGAATCGGCGGCGAGGGGTTGGGCATCAAGTTGTTCGATCATCTGAGGCGTGAGGCGTGGTCCCTTGTCTCCTCGGGATTGCATGACCTCCGCGCGCTGAAGCAAATACCGTTTCGTTTCCTGGTCGTAGGGGAAAAGGCCCGCCAACGCTCCCCATTCCGTGGTCATGTTGGAAATCGCCATTCGCTCGTCCATACGCAGGCCGGCGACGCCTTCACCGAGAAACTCAACGCAGCAATTGAGCACTTCGTCTTTATTGAATACGCCACAAAGGGAAATGATGACGTCTTTGCCGCTGACGCCCGGTTGAAGCTTGCCGCGTAGGTCGACCTTGACCACGTCTGGCACCTGCCACCACGTGCGACCTGTTGCCCAAATTGCCGCCGCATCCGTACGTACAACTGGAGTGCCCAATGCGCCCAAAGCACCGTAGATGTTAGAATGGGAATCCGATGCGCAGCAGAATGTTCCGGGGTGCACGTAGCCCTCCTCGATCATGACCTGATGGCCGATGCCTCGGCCTGCCGGGTAGAAATCGACGCCGTGTTTCTTAGCGAAGGACTCGATTTTTGCGTATTTGGTGAGGTTGACGTCGCTGCGGTTTTGGATGTCGTGGTCCAGAGCGTAGATCGGCTGTTTCGGGTCCGCCATCTTGGTCGCGCCCATGCTCTCGAACTTGGGAATGACAGCGGCAGTATTGTCATGGGTCATGACGTGGAAAGGCCTGATAGATAGAAAATCGCCCGCCCGCACGCTCTGTCCGGGCTTCAACCCCACGGCGAATCGTTGTGCAATCTTTTCGACAAGCGTTTGTGCCATTGTTTTTTATCCCTTTCCACGTCTTGGAATGCTCCCGCGCTTCACGAGGCGTTGTTTCTAGATTGACCTGCACTTTCCGGGCCAATGTGACACAACCGCGCAGGCGATGCGGTTGATTGTATCTTGTACGCCCCCAGATTCGAGGGGTGAATGCTCCCAAGATGGCGAAGTCGTGGTCCGCTGGGGAATCGGCGAATCAAGTCGCATCTGCGGGATGGAAAGGGCGCTTCTACAATTTCATTCGAGTGTTCGGGTGCGTTAGCGCAGTGCTTGCGGGGCAGCTTTGTCCGTGCCGGTCCCCTCGTCCGCTTCGAGGAAACGCCATGAATGACTGGATTGGTCACAGCAAAATGTTTTTCTTTCCTGTTTTTGGCTGTTTTGTCTGCCGTCGTCGGTTGTGCGATGACCACGCCTGACGGCAACCAAGGTCCGAACGGAGAAATGAACGATAACACCGGATAAGATACCGCTCGTGAAGTCACGATCGAGAATTTCGCCTGTTCGTTCGATACGCTGACTGTCACCGTGGGGACGGCCGTGACCTGGGTGTGGCTAGATACCGCCGCCCACACCGTTATGTCGGAGAATCCCGGCGATGAAGATGCGGGTGATCGGGTTGATTCCGGCTCTATTGAGTCAGGGCGGTGCGTTCTCTTTGGCTTTCGACAAGGTCGGGGAGTTTGTCTATCACTGTGCGTTTCATCCGGCGACGATGCGCAATGCGATGATCTTGGTAACAAAGTAGGATGCGGTCGGTCCTCCGGATTCTCTCGAGGTGTTCGGCAGGCTTTTGGGCACCAAAGTCGATTTCGGATTCAACTCGCTACGTCACGTAGGTAAATTAAGAGGATGATTAAATAAAATATGTCACGATATGGTCGGATATTTTCTAGAAGGGTGGTATTGCGATCGACAGCCGTCTCGTGGTCGCTGATTCTCATCACGCTGGTCGGCGGATGCCCGCAAGGGCAAAATCGTGATGACGGATCGTCATCGACGAATGGTGGACAAACCGGCGGGCCGGTGACCTTGACGATTTCGCGTGTCGCGGATGGTTTTACGCATCCTGTTGATCTGGAGGAGCCGGACGACGGTACCGGAAGATTTTTCGTTGCGGATCAAGCTGGCGTGATTCGCGTGATTGATCCGCAAGCGGGCCTGATCGAACAGCCATTTCTTGATGTTCGCGACCGCATGGTGCGACTAAATGTTGCTTATGACGAAAGAGGCCTATTGGGTATCGCTTGCCACCCTGACTATGTAAACAACGGTCGGTTTTTCATCGCCTACAGCAAACCGCTCAGACGTGGAGACGATCAGCGATTTAACTCACGCATGGTGCTCAGTGAATTTACGGTGTCCAAGACGGATCCGAACGTTGCGGATATCGACTCCGAAAGGGAGCTTGTTTCCATCATTCAGCCGCAAGGGAATCACAATGGCGGCAACGTTGAATTCGGCCCCGAAGGGATGCTCTATTGGGGGGTAGGTGACGGCGGGGCTGCTGGCGACGCAGGTTTTGGGCACACCGATGAGGTTGGAAACGCACAGGATACGCGCAACTTGCTGGGCACGATCCTGCGGTACGACGTCGCCATGCCGGGACAGGCCAACATTCCGCCGGACAATCCCTTCGTGGGTGATGAAGCGGTCCTTGATCCGATTTACGCATTTGGATTGCGGAACACTTGGGGAATCTCGTGGGACGCCGGCACAAAGTGGCGTTTTTTCGCGGCGGATGTTGGGCAGAATTTATACGAAGAGGTAAATATTATCCAAGCTGGCGGCAATTACGGTTGGCGCATTCGTGAGGGCCTGCATTGTTTCTCGGTCGACTCGCCCAACCAATCGCCCGAGTTGTGTCCATCAGAAGACTTGGCGGGTCGGCCGCTGATTGATCCCATCCTCGAGTATCCACATTTCGGTAGCGTGGGAGATTCGCTCCACATTTCGGCGATAGGTGGGCATGTTTATCGTGGTGAGGCTTTGCCTGAATTGACGGGGAAGTACGTCTTCGGCGATTGGTCCGGCAGCTTCTCCGAGCCAAGCGGTGCGGTTTTTATCGCTACGGAGGATGGAGACGGGCAGTGGTCCTACAAAAAGGCGGTAATCGCGGGTACTGACTCGGGTGAACTGGAGCGATTTCTTTTGGGGGTAGGCCGGGATGGCGAAGGTGAACTCTATCTCCTTACCTGCACGATCACGGGCCCAACCGGAACCAGTGGTGAGGTGTGGAAGATCGTGCCTGGATCGTGACATCAGAAAACGCCTCCCACGTTCTATTCCAGGATGAATCGAAATTAAAGTCCGTTTTCGTTGACGTTGTGCTACGCGTGTAGTAGAATCTGCTACAGATGTAGTAGATGGGTATTTTGGAGGTTCCGACGTGCGGTTAAGTGAAGCCGAATGGCGAGTGATGAATGCGATTTGGTGGCAGCACCCCGCGACCGCCCGAGAAGTTCTCGAACGAGTGGAGGCTGAGTCTCCTTGGGCGTACACCACGGTAAAGACCATTTTGTCGAGGCTTGTCGACAAGGGGGCTCTTGGATCGCAGAAACGGGCGAACACGCTGTGTTTCAGCCCTCTGATCACGAAAGAGGAAGCGCGACTTGAGGAAGTGGATTCATTACTGGATCGTGCTTTCGACGGCGCATTCGGCCCTTTGCTTAATTTCCTGATGGAAACAAAAACACTCTCGAAGAAAGATCGACGAGCTCTCGAACGATTATTGGAAAAAGACGAGGGAAGAAACCGCGATGTCGACTAAAGTCTTGATCGAATTCGCGATTGATTGGTGGGAATGGATGACTGCCGGATTCTGGCAGTTTGCCGTCTTGTTTGTAATTGTGTTTGTTATCGACAGATTTGCCAGGCGTTGCGTTTGGCCACAACTCATGCTGGCGCTTTGGGTGCTGGTGATGGTCAAGTTGTTGATTCCACCGACGCTTTATTCGCCGCTTAGCGTGACTTCACCTCTGTTCGCTGGTAATGGCATGCCTCGTGGATGGAGTGATGAACTGCCATCTCTTGTCACTCATTCCGCCTCCAACGACGCGACTATGCTCGTTAACAATGCAGCGACGGCGTCAACTGGGCAGCCGATCTTACTTTGCGCAGTGTTTGTGACGTGGCTTGCGGGGACGGGTTTTCTTGTATTTCTTTACATTAGAAGAAGTTTTCGCTTGCGAGCGACCTATTCCGCAGAACACGAATTGTGGGAGGTACCTGCTTGGCTTGCTGAAATGATGAGAGACGCTGGGAGGCGAATCGGTCTTTGGCGTACGCCTCAGTTGATTATTACGGAGCGAATCGATTGCCCTGCAGTTTTCGGGCTATTCAATACCTGTCTGCTCGTGCCGCGAAAGACTCTTGCGACCATGTCGCGGGAGGACCTGCGAAACATTTTGTTGCACGAATTATCCCATATCAAACGGGGGGACTTGTGGCTTCAGTCTTTGACGATTTGGATCCAGATCGTCCACTGGTTTAATCCGCTGGTTTGGGTGACTCGGAAGCGCGTTGCCGCAATGCAGGAAATCTGCTGCGATGCGACGGTGGCAGCGAACTTACAGGGCGAAGCTTCTGGCTATCGTCGTACGTTACTGTCCGCGGCCCGATACCTTACGGCGAGGCCAATTTCTTTGCATGAACAACAACTCGGGCTCATTGAGCGTGCGCAGAACATCATCGAGCGTCTGCGTTTTCTGGAGTGGAATTGGGCGAGAGGGGGGCTTGTTCGCGCCGCGGGTGTGACGCTTTGTATGGGCTTTATGCTCACATTCGTCATGCCCATGGGAATTCCACGATGGAAGAGTGTTTGTAGTGAGTTTGATTGGCCTCAACCGGGCGAAATAAGAACTGCGAACTCGGGGGATGTCAGTTTGGCATCGAAAAAAAGACCGTGTGTCGGTTCTTGCTACGATGAAACAAGCAATAGCAAGGAACCTGGAAAGAAGCCTACTCTTTTAGGGCGGGAACTATTCCCAATCAAATAACTCCGTTGCAGAGTCTCTGAGGCGGAAGTGAAGAAAGGTGTGTATGCCTTTCCACGTGGAAGGTGCGCGCGGAGTTTCTTCGTAATCGATTCGATTCATGAGGAGACTTGAGGATGAAGAACAGATCACAAAAGGAGAATTAGGAAATGAAGAGTAAATTACTTATGGCAATTCTGGCGGTGGCGCTGGTGGGTAGCGCTTCGGTCGCAAGTGCGTCGCAGGTTCGCGTCGTTCATGCATCTCCGGATGCCCCGAACGTTGACGTGGTCGTCAACGACAATTTCGCGGTCCGTGCGTTAGAGAACGTGCCTTTTACGGCCGTGAGCGACTACCTCGATGTTCCCGCTGACACTTATAACTTCAAGGTCGTACCTGCGGGGCAGATG
>JANQHN010000080.1 GCA_028282665.1 Phycisphaerae bacterium
CACCAAAGCGGCGCCTGCGGCGGTGGGTCTTTGCAAACGTGCTGTGCAGACCTGCGACGACCTCGGCGCCTTCGTCGAATGTTTCGACACGGAAGACGCCCGCGAGGGCATGAACGCGTTTATTGAAAAGAGGCCTGCTTTCTGGGCGGGGGATTGATTTTCCATGATTGTACAAACGTCAGCCAAGCAAGCGAACGGGCAGGCAGCCCGGGAATCGAAGCTCTTTCACAAGCCAGAAGACCTCAAGGACTTCGACTACCAGAAGATGCTCGCCGACCCGGGTCAATTTCCCTACACGCGCGGCCCACACCGCACGATGTACACGCAGCGTCTTTGGACCATGCGGCAGTTCGCGGGCTTCGGCTCGGCGGACGATACGAACGAACGGTTCAAGTATCTGCTGAAGGCGGGTCAAACCGGGCTGAGCACCGCATTCGACCTGCCCACGCTAATGGGTCGGGACAGCGACGACCCACTCTCACTGGGCGAAGTGGGTCGGTGTGGTGTGGCGATCTCGTCGCTGGCGGACATGCGACGCCTGTTCGACGGAATCGATCCGTCGAGCGTGAGCACATCGATGACCATCAATGCCCCCGCTTGCATCTTGTTGGCGTTCTACATTGCGGTCGCCAAGGAGAAGGGTGTAGCGTTGAAGGACCTGCGTGGCACGCTCCAAAACGACATCCTCAAAGAATTCCATGCACAAAACGAATACGTTTTTCCGCCCCGTCCCAGCGTGAAGCTGGTCATCGATACGATCGAGTTCTGTACGGAGCACATGCCGCAATGGAATACGGTCAGCGTGTCGGGTTACCACATTCGCGAGGCCGGCGCCACCGCGGCCGAGGAACTCGCGTTTACCCTGGCCGACGGCATGGAATACGTGCGGCAATCGCTGGATCGCGGGCTCGACGTGGACACTTTCGCGCCACGTCTGAGCTTCTTTTTCGACGTGCATAACGATTTCTTCGAGGAAATCGCGAAGCTTCGGGCTGCAAGGCGTATCTGGTCCAACGTCATGCGTGACAAGTTCGGCGCAAAGAGCGAGCGAAGTTGGCTCTTGCGAACGCACTGCCAGACGGCGGGTGTGACGTTGACCGAGCAGCAACCGATGAACAACCTGATCCGCGTCGCGTATCAGGCAATGGCGGCGGTGCTGGGCGGTACGCAATCTTTGCACACCAACAGTATGGATGAAACGCTCGCCCTGCCAAGCGAACTCGCCGTGAAGCTCGCGCTGCGGACGCAGCAGATTCTCGCTCACGAAACCAACGTTCCCGACGTGGTGGACCCGCTTGCCGGCAGTTACTACGTCGAGTCGATGACCAACGAGATCGAAGCGAAGGCTCAGAAGATTTTCGACGAAATTGAGGATTTGGGCGGTGTGATGAAGGCGGTGGATAAGGGTTATTTCCGCCGGCGCATCGCCGAGTCTGCCGTCGCGGAACAACGCCGCATCGAAGCGGGCGATCAGAAGATTGTCGGCGTGACGGACTTCGTTGAACAGGGCGCACCGGACATTCCGATCCTGCAGATTTCGCAGGAGACGGAGGATGCCCAAGTTGCGAACCTGAAGAAATTGAAAAAGAACCGCGATGCGCTCCAGCACGGAGCCGCGCTGGAGCGTTTGCGTGAGGACACGAAGCAGGGAAAAAACGTGATGCCCGCAACCACCGCCGCCGCGGAAGCGGACGCTACGGTCGGTGAAATGATGGACACGATGATGTCCGTCTACGGCCGATACGACGGCGGGCCGGAGTGGTAGTGCACTGCGAGCGGCTGTGGCCCTTATTCCTCTCGCTACAAAGAACATTAGAGGATGCAGAAGGCTTTGCCAATCTATCTTCCTCTTCATGATTTCGCGATAAACAAGGAACGGACCAGGATTCGCCCGCACCAAGAAACACCCCGCAAGGCAGCGGCGTTTTTCGAATGATCTTTTTTATCGAACAGGTCCGTTGATTTTGATTCACACTTGAATGAGTTAAAATGATGACGAAATGTGGTTGCAACATGCCGGATTTTGAACCTTCCAAGGAAAAGATCGAGCCCCCCGCAAATCAGGAGTTTCCACCGCGCATCCTGCTAGCCAAGATCGGATTGGACGGTCATGATCGAGGCGTAAAAGTACTCGCACGGTCTTTCCGCGACGCGGGAATCGAAGTGATCTACACCGGTCTTTGGCAGACGGTAAAATCAACCATATTCGCCGCAATGCAGGAGGACGTGGATGTGGTCGGCGTGAGCTTGCTCTCTGCCGCCCACATGACGGTCATGCCCGAGATGATCCGCATTCGCGACGAACTCGGCATCCCGCAGATTCCCGTCGTGCTCGGCGGCATCGTGCCCGAGACAGATTATCCAAAACTGCATGAGATCGGCGTGTCCGCCGTATTTAACCCCGGTTCACCGATGGAAAAGATCATCGAGAAAATGCGCGAACTGTCCGGTGACCACCGCACGGCAACTTTGGATGAGGTTCGCTCCGGATACGGACAGGGCGATGAGCACGCTTTGGCCAAACTCATCACCGCGGTGCAGCGCGGCGATTCGCTCGACGGCTTCACGCCGCCCAAAGGCAACGCCAAGATCCTCGGCATCACCGGCGCGCCGGGTGTGGGAAAAAGTTCGTTCATCGCGAAATTGGGAGACAAGCTGTGCAATCGCGGTCACAAAGTCGCCGTGGTAGCGATCGACCCATCGAGCCCAGTGACTGGTGGAGCGTTGTTGGGCGATCGCTTGCGCATGATGGCCGGTGAGCCGCGTGAGAACTTTTTCGTCCGTTCGCTGTCTTCGGGCAAGGTGCAAGGCGGTTTGGGGCCGCATTGCGAAGAAGTGGTGAACATCCTGAACGGATTCGGCTTCGACTTCATCCTGGTGGAAACAGTAGGCGCGGGTCAATCGGATGTCGCGGTGCGCGAGCTTTCGGACGAGATCATGCTACTCCTCATGCCGGGCGCGGGAGATGCGGTGCAATTCTCAAAAGCGGGCATCATGGAAATTGCGAGTTGTTTCGTTTTGAACAAATGCGACCTCGCCGGTGCGGACGCAACCGAGACACAGCTCATCAATTCTGTTGGGAAAGACCGCCCGATCTTCCGCGCAACCACGATTCGCGATGAAGGTGTGGAGGAAATCGCGGACTGGGTGACGAAGCTGAAGTAATTGGCGATTGCGGTGATTGGAACTGGGCGACCTTGGACAGTAAGCAAGCACGCCAGCTAAAGCACCGGTCATAATGACCACCAATTGATTGGAAGTGCAAACGCCCTAGCGGTTCATACGAATCGCAGTCGTTTTGTTGGTTCGTGCTATGATAGCCTTGTTAGCACGATGGGGCCGGTTCTCCGCTTTCTGGTTCGTGTGACGAAGACGGGTAGGTGAATGCTGAGGATACCGAGGCCGAATTTCCCGTCGATCTCCGACACCTTGGTATTCGTACCATATGATCGCGGGCAACTCCGGTATTTTGTCGGATCCGCTTCAAGCCGAACAGCAGCATGGTGAATACGAAGCCTTGTTTCGTACTTACGAAGAGAATCCTTCCGACTTCAATTTATCAAGCCGACGCGGAGAGTTGATCTTTGCATGATCAGCAGCCCAAAAGTCCTGTCATCAAATGACTGGCTTGCGACCTAAACCGATCGGCGCTTCGGCGACAGTTGGTCGAGTGAATGGACCATTGCCGTATTCGCCTCCCGGCATCTTTGCATCGAGCTGCGTAGTTTTCCCCCCGTTTGCAAATCCGCCATCTTGCGGCTAAAAGCATGGGTTTCATCTCGATTTGCGCCCACGATTTAAGCGGAGGTCTTGGATGGCGGATCAACCTGCGGCGGACAACCCCAAACGGTCATTCCTTTCTCAAGTCGGCTCGATGAACGCCAACTTCTGGGTGGCGTGCTTGATGGAAATCTTCGAGCGGCTGGCGTTTTATGGGGTAAGGGCGATCGCGCCGCTGTATCTGGTCGCGAAGTCGAGCGACAACGGCCTTGCGCTGTCTTATAGCGACAGAGGTGTCATTTATGGCGTTTGGGCATTTCTACAATGCATTATCCCGATGGTGTCGGGCGGGTATACCGAGCGATACGGCTATCGCAAGAGCTTGGTCATCGCATTTTTCACAAATATCGTCGGCTACCTTGTTATGGCCCAGTCGAAGCCGCTCGCGGATTATTTCGTAGGACAGGGTTGGGAGGGTGCGCCATTTTGGATCTTCATGGCGGGTGCGTGCTTGATCGGTACGGGAACCGCGATATTCAAACCCCCCGCACACGGAACGATTGCAGCCGCCACTGATGAAGAAACCTCTTCCCTAGGTTGGGGCATTTTCTATTGGGTAGTCAACATCGGCGGCGCCCTCGCGCCAATGGGTGCTGCGGTACTGCGAGCTGAGATCGATTGGCAAAATGTATTTTACGCTGCGGCCATCGTTACTGCGTTCAATTTCCTGCCGCTATTCGTTCTCTACCGCGAACCTAAACGCGAAATCAAGGCAGAAGACAAAGGGAAAAGCCCGTTACAAGTTTTCTCGCATTCCATCATTACGATGTGCAAAGACGCTCGGCTACTGGTCTTTATGGGTATCTTCTCTTGCTTCTGGTTGATGTTCATGCAGCTTTGGGATCTGTTGCCCAACTTCATCGATGAGTGGGTGGATTCTTCCGACGTTGCAGCCTATTTCGCCTGGATCAATGCCGGTTGGGTCCAAGCCAATGGACAAGTCAAACCCGAGATGATCATTAATCTCGACTCGCTCGCTATTATTGCGATGGTGCTCTTTGTCTCGTGGATGATCCGCAAAATACACAAAGTGGCAGCGATGATCATGGGGATGATCATCGCTTTGGTCGGCTTTGTCGGCACAGGGGCGACGACGCTTGGCTATGTTTGCTGTCTGATGGTGATCGTGTTCGCGATCGGGGAGATGATGTGCAGCCCGACGTTTTCCGCCTACATCGGATTGATTGCCCCGAAGGACAAAAAGGCAATGTACTTGGGCTATTCGAACGTACCGTTCGCAATCGGCTGGCTCCTCGGTAGCCTGATCGGCGGTTACGTCTACGATTCGTACGGCGCGAGGGACCACCTCGCTTTGAAGCACATTGTGAAAACCGATGCTTTGCTTGCGCCCGCTGCCCGTGCGGCGGATTGGAGCGATTCGCTGCAAAGGCTACCGGAATTACTGCACCTCGATCGCAGCGATGCACTAACTGCTGCTGCCGAAGCAATGAAGCAATCCGAAGCCGATGCTCGTAAGTCCCTGCGCGTAGCGTTTCGGCATGACCGAGGCCAGTTGCAAAACCTTGCTATAGTGTATCTTGCTAGACATCAGGAGGATCAGGAGACTTTCAAAAACGCGCTAGCCGAAACTCTCACAGAACAAGAAGACAACGTGGACCTGATTGCGGTGGGTAAGTCATTGAAGGATCACAGCAGAAAGTTGGTTGATGTCGACCTGCCGTCAATCGTCCACCTAGTTCCAAGCGTGTTACGGGTAAAACCAGATACAGCCATGGACACGATCCGAGACAACATTGTCAATCAGGATAAGCCCATTGAAGAGTATGCAGGCCTCGCCGAGGTCGAGCAAATTGTCTGGGATGAGGTGAGTAACGATCCAGGTGTGATCAACAATTTTGCGCTTGAGTACCTTGCACAAGCTACCAGAGACGTCAGTCACGCTGCAGCGCTGTTCACCTATGAATCGCCGGAAACGCAAACGAAGCAACGGATCGAAGAACTATCAAGCAAGTTCAGCATCTCGGGCGGGGAAGCCGTCGACGTGTTGGGAGCTGCGCTGTCCGCATCGGTCGACGCCCACGCTATCGCTCGAGACAAGTATCCCGGATCATCGCTTACCGGCGATGACCTGTTGTACCGCTATCTCGCGGAAAGCGATGAATACCGCATTCGCGCTATCTCCCAACGAACCTGGTCTAAAGACCTTCATTTTCTACGGGACTTGATCGCATCGGACAACAAAGCATCCAAGTTAGTACGCGAGGAACTCGCGGATGTGGGAGCGATTGGCAAGTTGGCAAGAAGCATCAAGAATCTGCTGTCGACCGGCTCGATCAGCGCACCGCTGTTGGAGGATGGAATCAACTACAACGATCTTGCGGGTGACATGGACCTGGTGCAACGAGCGCTGAAGGTCAAAGACTGGTCTCAAACGCCTGATCAGGCAGCGAAGCTGTTGATGCTGAATCCGTACGAAGCGCGCGCCTTGGTCGTGTCGGACACGAAGGCGACGCAGAAACTGCTGTGGGACACCTACAATCCCGCAATTGTCTGGTTCATCCTGGGCGGGTTGGGACTGGTGGGCACGGCAGGCATGTACGTCTTCTACCTCGCAACGAAGAACAAAGCGGGCTCTGATGGGGGCGGAGTCGTGGCTGAGTCCTGAAATGTTAGTCCCACGAACAAATAGACAATAAACGCGGCGCCGAACCAAGGCGCAACGAAACACGGCGAAGGGAGGACGATAAGGTGAATAGTCAACCGGAAGCGCTCGAGCTATCGCAGAACGGGCGGGGAGAAATCCTTGGCCATCCCACTTGTTTGTTCACGCTTTTTTTTGCTGAATTTTGGGAGCGATTCAGCTTCTATGGCATGAAGGCTCTACTCATCCTCTACCTTGTGAACTACCTGTTCTGGCGGCAGGGGGAGGCATCCGAGCTTTTCGCGTGGTATGCAGGATTGGTATACGCCACACCGATCTTGGGAGGCATGGTTGCGGACAAGTGGCTTGGGGCACGGTGGTCGGTCGTGATTGGCGGCGTCATCATCTCCATCGGCCACTTCTTGCTCGCGTTCGAACCGCTACCATTTCTATATTCCGGCTTAGCGTGTCTGGTCGTGGGAACGGGATTCCTCAAACCCAACATCTCAACGCAAGTCGGCTCGCTGTATCGACAAAGCGACGAACGACGCGATAGCGCGTTTACGATCTTCTACATGGGCATCAACCTGGGAGCGTTCTTCGGTCCTCTCATTTGCGGGTACCTGCAGGTCGAATTCGGATATCATTACGGATTCGCAGCCGCGGGCGTAGGTATGGTTGTGGGCTTGTTCGTGTACTTGTGGGGTATGGGCCGAGTTGTCGAGCGTGAGCAATCGATTGTTCAGCTCGATGCAGAAATTACAGACGACAACGTTGCCGATAACGTGGAACCGGTCGAGGAAAGAAATATCGAAACACCGGCGACAGCCACCCCAGGCTTATCCAAGGAACCAACTCCCGCCCGCGTATACCGTGATCGCTCGATCGTGCTCATCGTCATTTGTTTCTTCGCCATCCTGTTCTGGGTGGGTTTCGAACAAGCGGCCAACGTGATGAATCTCTGGGCGGACCAGAATACGAACCTCTACGTCTTCCGCATGTCACCGCCGCCGGTGGAAGTTCCTGACGTGGCGGGCGGCGAGGTATCTGCGGACTTGCTCTCGACCGGACCGCAGCCCAACACGACCGGAGGTAGTACTTGGCGTATGGGAGCGGCGATGACGCAGTCGATTAACCCATTTTTTATCATTACCCTCGCCGCTGTGTTCGCTTGGCTTTGGCAATATCTTGAGCGTAAGGGGCAACAGCCGTCTACTCCAATGAAGATGCTTTTTGGCGTGTTCTTCCTATCGATTGCATACGGCATCATGCTACTGGCAGCACAGACTGAGGGGCGAGAAACGAGCGCTGCACTAGCGGTCCTGCCAACTGGCCTGCAGATTGACGATAACGGATCAATCTACAGCACAGCCGAGAACGAAGAAGGTCATACCGAACGCACCGATTACGGCGCAACTCGATTGAGGTTCGAGGATGGTACGTTGAAAATGCGAGGCGTGTTGACCGATCTTGATTGGATGCGTGCGCTAGGCGCCACTGCGACGACCGACCTGAAAAAGGCGGTGGAAACACTAGCCGAAAAGGCCGAAGAGCGTGCTGAGGAAGTACGCCACGCTAAGGCCGAAGGCACGATGGAACAAGACGCCAAGTGGTCCGTCAAAGTGAATCTGCCGGAATCGGTGGGTCCGTTCGTTCCGGTAGCGGGGCTTCCCTCGCGCGACGGCGATGACGAAGAAACGGTTCCAGCTGTCGAATGGGATGGCGAACAGCGCGTGCTCAAAGCC
>JANQHN010000159.1 GCA_028282665.1 Phycisphaerae bacterium
CGGCGATCTTCAGCGTCTCCTCAATGACCGGCGCCCCTACCCCAATCACTATCATTGCTCCGGAACTCATTGCGGACATCGTGTTTTCGATGAAAGCCCCGACAATCGCAAACAGACCGCCGCCGAGGCCCGCCATGAGGGCGATAAACCAGCCGAATGTCAGCGAAACACTCTTCTCACGTCCGCGAAGCCTAGATAGAAAGCTGTCAGCGCCTTGTGGTGGGGGTCTGTACAGTTCGATATGGCGACATTCAGGACAAGGATGCCCTACTTTCAGTCCACGCAAGTTGTAACCACACTCGCTGCAATACCAAGTCTGCTCGATTGTTTCTTCGGGGTCACGCGGCAGGATGTCCGGCTCATCGAACACGCTTTTCGCGCCGTCGATCACCTTGCGTGATGGCTTGTCGCCATTTTTCAACTTACCGGAAGCGGCCTTTTCCGAGGGATCGTCTTGGGGAGCCCGCCCGTTGAAAAATGGCTCGTCAAAAACGGACTTACTGTCCCGAGGACTCATTCTTGATTCCTCGCACCACGGCTGTACCAAACGCCATCACTTCCACACTTACACCGTATTTCTGGTTGCGCTGGGTAGAACTGCTGCGAATATTCGACGTCTCCAGGCGAACATTGTGAATCTCGGTCGCCCCCCACTCGACGGCCTGCTGTATCATCCGCAAGATTGCTTCGCGTCTTGCTCGCTCCATCAAGGTCATATACGATTTTACTTCGCCGCCAATGAGATTTTTAAAACCCGCAACAAACCCCTTAAAATAGTCAGTAGCGATGACCGCCCCCCCTATAACCATCGTTGCTTTCACGACCTGCTCAGAGTGAGGGACAGTTTTGAGAGTAGTGACGGTGACTCCTCGAAATCGCTCTTCCCGTTTTTCGATACGAGAAAAATGCCTGCGTTCTTGGATACGTCCAGACAGCAACCCAATGACTATCAAAAGCAGCGTGACTCCAAGCCCAATAAGCTCGCCCATTCTTATTCCCCCATCGACTCGGCATTCACCGCCGTGCCGTACGCGTAGAGTTCAGCCGCACCTTGAGTGACCGCGCTGGTAGTGAATCGAACATTAACGATAGCATTTGCGTTGAGTTGTTGCGCCTGGGCCATCATTCGCTCAATCGCCTGGCGGCGCGCTTCGGTGAGTAACTCGGTGTAGCCTTTTAATTCGCCTCCTACGATATTCTTTAAGCCAGCTGCAAAATCGCGGCCGAAATGCTTCGCGCGTATCGTGTTCCCTTGAACCAAGCCTTTGACCTCAGTGATTTGATATCCCGGAATCGTCTCCGTATTTACGACAATCATGTGAAAATATACCTTTTAGACATGCCACTAGAAATCCAAAACGACATCAAATCGTCGCCCGCTCCGTACTGACTGTCAACGCATCAGGGGCAGCCATTCGAAAGAACCTCCTCAGTAATAACGTGGCGGACGTATTTCCAAAACTCGACGCCTTTTGAGCATCCCGCCGGGACAGCAGCGACGGAATTGCCCAAATCACAGGTTTCGAAAACAGCTATCCATTTGCAAAAAAAGATGTTAGACCAGGCGACCAAATCTTGCGCAACTACGCGAACGCCGCATTTTGCGCAATCTTAACAAAATTCCCCTACCAAGTTTACGGTAGAGCGATATAAGCTCTGAAGCGTTTTAAAAGGCCGAAAAGCATAGGGCAGTGGCTGCTTTATCTTGTGGTGAGAATATGGAGGCGGGATTGATGCGAAACTTTCCAACAATAACCATGACTTTTATGGCACTCTGTTCCGTGGCATTTGCCAATGTGGCGATCACCGAATTTCAGAGCAACTCAGAGGGTGAGGACAGCGGCCGTGAGTGGATCGAGGTTTTCAATTACGGTGCGGTAGCAATCGACCTGACCGGCTGGACGCTCGCCGATGAAGACTCCGACGTTTTTAACATTCCTGCTGGCACAATCATCGCTCCGGGCGGATACCTGGTATTCGTTACGCCCGGTTCCGGACCGGACATGACTCCTGCGCAGGCGAAGGCCGTGTTCGAAGCCGAGTGGCTTGGCGGCACGCCAGACAACCGCGTCATTGGCATGACCGCTTTTGCCAACGGTAATAGTAGTGACGAGCTCCGCCTGATCGATGACAACAGCAACGTTGTTTGGAACCTTGCGTATACCAATGACGAAAACGACAACGCCACCTGGTTGACCGTTGACGACTTCAGTCTCACGAACTGGGGGTCGAAAATCGGTCCGTTTATCGATCGCTCGGGTGACGACTTGGGCACTCCCGGCCTACTGGGTTACGAGGCGAACATCTCCCCCGTGGATGGCCCGCTCGATCCGGCTGATGATCCGCTGGCTTGGGAGAGCGAGTTCGAGGCCGTCAAAAATGCTACCTTCCTTTCATCGATTCAACTGCCGATTGATTTCTACGATAACGTCGACAATGGGTCGTGGGGAAGTCCGCTAGCGGGCATCTATACTCCTGAGCCTGCGACCTTGGCGTTCGTTACGCTAGGTGGTTTGGCGTTGGTTCGCCGTCGCTAGTTTGAGTTTGACAAGAACAAGCCCGGTCGGTTGACGCGATCTGAACCTCGCGTCGCCGGCCTGTGTTGTTTGGGGTGGGACAATTTATCGGGCGTTTTTTCGTTTCGAGCATAATGCGAAATCTCGCTGCTTCCAATCGTACGGGGCTCTTAGGTATGATGGATTTGTCGACAAGCACTCAGCCGGTACGCACCCTTTCCCAAAAAAGCGTTGCGATGCCTACGGCATGCCATTCCCATTCGCTTTGGCATCAGGAAGGAACACATGATCGATAGACGTTTATTGCGTGCATCCGCCTTCACGTTGATCGAATTGCTCGTAGTGATTTCGATTCTCGCGCTTTTGGTTGCCATTTTGCTTCCGTCTCTTCGGAAGGCGCGAGAACAGGCGAAGGAGACGGTTTGCTCTACGTACCTGGGTAGTTTTGGCCGAGGCTTCGTGGTGTACGCGAACGTTTACAAGGATCGCCTTTGTAGCGGTTCATTTGATCCGGACGTTGACAACGGCCGCGACGGCTCGGTAGACAAAGTCGGTTGGGTTGCGGATTTGCTAAACATGGACCTTGCTGAGCCCGGGAAGATGCTGTGCCCTTCCAACCCGGCGAAGTTCAATCAGAAACTTGGGCAGGGACCGAGTTCCGGTTTCTACACCCCCGAGGAGGCCCAAGACCTAATCGATCGCGGCTACAATTCCAACTACACGCAAGCATGGTACATGGCAAGGACTGAAGCCCGCTGGCCGAATCCGGAGGGCGACACCAACTGGAAGCGCGTCGCAAGCACTAAGGGGCCGCTGATGACTGCTCGCATGAGCCAAGCCAACCCGTCCCGTGTGCCGCTGATGGGCGATGGCGGCATTGAGGGATCGGATACGATCCAAGGTGAGCTAACCGTGAAGACAATGACCGATGGCCCGTTCGGTGGCGGGCCTTATGCTATCCAGGACTATTCCGATTTTGGTCCGGCTCACGGGTATGGAAAACGAATTGTTGCGGGATTGAAGTCAAGTGAACGTGACCGCTCCAACATCCTGTTCGGCGATGGACACGTTGGCAAATTCATCGACAAAGTAAGAAACGGTGAATTCCGGCTTAGCACGCCTACACCGGATACACCTCATTACAGCCAGGAAGATTTGGGGCCTGAAGTTTTTGACGGCGTTCTAAGCCTTGGCCGCCGTTCGTTGGATGATTATCAAATTCGATAGCGGGCTCTTGGCGTGGATCCGGCATTGCCGGTTAGCGATTCACGGATGGACGTCCGTCTGTCCATTCATTGAGCGACGCCCTGGTGTTGCCGCAGGAGAGGAAAGAACCAATGAAGCGCGTTATTTGGATATGTGCAATCGTTTTGCTTATGGCCTGTCATGCACGGGCTGTCATTTACATTAGTGAAATCATGATCAATCCGCCGGGCTCTTCGGCGGACGACACGCGGGAGTTCATCGAATTGCAAGGCCCGCCCGGGATGAAGCTGGACGGTTATGCCATCGCGTTTTGCAACGGCACGCAAAGCAAATTCTATTTCCCTGGCGCAATCGTGACTTCGCCGCACGAGATCGACGAGTTCTTTAGCCTTGACGGTCTTGAGTTGGGAGAGAACGGCATTTTCGTTTTAGGAATCGGGTTCGACTTTCTTAATCACTACCCAACGCTCGTCGAAAGCTCGTTTTTCCGCAACTGGGGCAACATTTGGAATGGCGGTCTGGATTCGCCGGGCAAATTGCAAAACGATGGCTCGAATACCATTTTGCTGATCCGCAACCGCCCCGGGCGCACTGAAGCGAACCCCGCAGGACAACTGTTGTGGGGCAAGGATATTTCTCATGATACCGAATTGATCACGCCGGTTGAGGATCCTCCTGGGAGTGGCGATTTCTGGGATCAGTGGGGTGACGGCAACGTCGACCGAGGCGGACCAGACGGCCAGGGTGGATTCACCCTCGACCTGAAAGGTGCGACCACGCCAGAAAGCGTGACCGACGATCTCGAAATCGTTGACGAAGTAAGCTACGAACACGATCGCGGTTGGGAGTACGACCTGGATGGCCGTCATGTGGACGCCGGATCGACCGTTGCCGGACTCCCCTACCGTCACGTTCATGCGTTGGATGACCCACAGGGTTTAAATCCGGATTGCTTGACGCGCGTGGATTACCGAACCACCGGTCCGGGTTACGCACCCGCCGCCGGCGGCGTGGGTGAGATGGGTAACGGTAACAATTGGCAGGACACTGCGACCGAGCAGTGGATTCGTGGAGAGACGGTCGTTTGTTTGTCAAATTGTCCTGGCGATGGTGATCTGCCTCAGTTCTTTTTCGACAACGGCGCGAACGACAATCCTGACAGCATTCAGCCGTACCTAACCAACGTACCACTATGGCTTGATGATAACGTGGGCAATGATTACGATTTCTCCGAGCTGAATACGTATCAGATCATGGCTGGGCGAGTGAATCCGCTTGCCGTTCCGTTCAACCCCGGCGATGTCGATCGCGATGGCGATTGTGATGCAGACGACGTGGCTAAACTGGCTTCCGTCTTCGGCAACGATGACTGGATCTTCAGCAACAGCTTCTCGGAGGCTTCTGAAGGCGACGAAGGGGATCCCGCAACGCAGATCAGACCTTGGGACGTGAATCTTACCGGCGACAACGGTATCGACCCGAGCGATTTACAATGGGTGCTCAATTTCCAGGGCGATGCCACGGGTCGCATTCAAGGGCGGTTCTACGATAGCGAAGCCCCTTCGCCAGACGGCGTAATCATCAACTACAATACGAACACGGCAGTGACGATCAGCACTTCCGTTTACATTCCGTCGGGGCACTCCTTCGACACGCTCGAGTACGGCGAGGTCGTCGAGCTTACGGTTCTTGCCGAGGTGACCGGTGCACCCAATCCGAATCCCGGTGAAGAAAACGGTGTGATGCAGTTTGTTCACGACTTGGCGCTGAGCACCGCCGGTGTACTACGAGTTGACGAGGTGACAGCACTTGGCAATTTCTTGACGACGCGTGCGTCGATTCAACAATTTGAAGGTACGGATGGCGACTTGGGAATGTCTCGGATCAACGGATACACGACGAGTTTCCTTGAAGGCATCGACGGTCCGACTGGTGTGTACAAAGTTACTCTCCTGGCGATCGGTGTTGGAGAAACACACGTCAGCATCTCTTCGAGTGCGGATGCCAAATTTGCCGCGAGCACGCCTTTCGGTGTCAAGCTCGGCCACATCGACGTAAACGGTGATCCTGCGTTTGTTGATTATCCGCAGGACTTACCATTCGTCGTATTGAGTCAACCGGGTGATATGGATGGCAGTGGCGACGTGACGATCGCGGACTGGGATGAATTCTACGCTTGCATGACCGGACCGGATGCCGGGCCTGTGGGCGCGGGTTGTGTGCCGGGCGACTTCGACCTGGATGGTGACGTCGATCTTGACGACGCGAGTTCTTTTATGGCGAAGCTTGCTAAATAATCTAAGGGCAATCTGCCAAAGGCAAGTTTGTACCGGATAATTTCGGTCACTCCAAAGCATAGCTTCATGGCCTGTCTTTAACGGGCAGGCCATGTTTTCTTGCGCACTAGAGCAAGCTCTAGCCAGGTGTAGCGTGCGGCACTGTGTTTTGTACTACCGGAAAGTCGACATTCAACGCTACGTTTGGATTGAAACGGCAATAAGTATTATCCTTCCGCCAAGAAGAAGCTACTGCACTCGGCGGAACATGCGAAGATACTGCTGGAAGCAGCGGCGCAGCAAACGGCCAATGGCCGGTCAGAGGTAAAACAGTGGCGTTAGAACGAGTAGTGATTGAAGTAGTGTTCCTTGATGGTCGGACCGGCCTGGAAAAGATTGCCGATCAAGGCGGATCTCATCCACATTCCGTTTCGCACTTGGTCCCAATATTTGGCTTGAGGCAAAGCATCCAGTCTTTGATCCAGTTCGCGGCGTCGTGGAAGTGGATGCATGATGGCTAGATTGGGCTTGAAGTCTTTCGCCATTTCAAACGTGAGTGAATAGCTATAGTAGTCAATGGCCTTGGATTCGCCGTCCACGTCATACTCATCCTGGAGGCGCGTCATGTAAATCGCATCCAGATCACCCACGTGTTTGCGGACATCCTGCTCCAAAGAATATTCTATATTCCGCTTTTTGAGATATTCGAGGATGTCCGCGCCGATTTGAAGCTCGGGCGGCGAAACGAACATGAGCCTTACGCCCTCATACCGACCAAGCAAGTACGCCAGCGAGCGCACAGTACGGCCTCGAAGCAAGTCCCCAACGAAAGCGATCGTTTTGCCTTTGAACGGGTTGGCCTTGTAATCGTTGAGCAGGCCATCCTCATCTGACGGTTCGGCAAAATTGCGCAAAAGCGTGTAGATATCGAGCAGCGCCTGCGTCGGATGTTGGTCCTTGCCTGATCCGCCGTTAATTACCGGCAGGGGACGCGGCAGTGCGTTGAGAATTCGGGCGGAGTGCTCTGCGAAACCCTCAACCGGGTGACGCATAATGATGAGGTCGAAGTATTGGCTTAAAGTGCGAATGGTATCTTCTTCCGATTCTCCTTTCGCCTCGGACGACGTGGATCGGTCACGTACTTCGTTGTATCGAACGCCTAGAATTTGACACGCAGCGCAAAACGATAGGAAAGTGCGCGTCGACGGCTGAATAAAGTAAAGCATGGCACGACGATAATTCAGCAGGCTTTCCAAAAACTGCGTTCCCTGCCGGTAGGCGGAAATAGCCCGAATCATATCCGCGAGCTGGCAAAATTCTTCGATATCAGCGCGATCAAACTGCTGAGCGAGAACAACGTGATAGATTCTGCCGTCACGGTTGAGAGCGGCGATCCGCTGAGCCTTGCTTTCCGTACGACTCGATTCCGCTTGAGAAGATATCGTGTGCATGCTGATCCTGTAGACCGAGCGTCAGGGAGCGAGCGTCCGTATACCGGCCACGAGCCGGTCGTGGTTTCTACTCCTCGTTTCTACTCCTCTCCTCGGGTGAGTTCGGACTAGTAGAATCAACTGTTAAGCGTGTGTCAATGAGAAACTCGCGAAGTCCGTTGCTCATTGTCTTCAACAGGCTGGTTTTCGATTCCTCAATCTCCGGAATCGGGAATGCTCGCTGGCTGGAACCAACGTGCTCGAGGCTCGCATCCCGAACGGGATCACGGCGTACACTTTTTGCAGGTCGGGAATTAGCGACAAACCGTCCCCCCGTGATTTGCGGGGTGGCGGGTGCTACCTTCTTAGATGGCGGGTTATCGGCCGGCCAAGTTACAGGATGTCTATCTACGCGTTTAAGCTCGATTTCCGCAATATTCGGTTCGCCCTTCCAAACATGAAGTAATGCGGAAAACCCGACCAACGCCATCAACACGACGGAGGCAGCAATGATTTGTCGTCGTTCGTAGAGCCATCGAATCTCCGGGTAACGGACCAAGATCGAATCAGCCGGTCCTGAATCGCGGCGGGATTCCTCAGGAATGCGCGAGAGGTCGATACGCCTGGATGGCTTAGCGCCTGCCTGAATAGCTTGAGTTGCTCGGCGGTCTGCGTCCCTAAGTAATGCATCGCTGGGCGTCGCAGCTATCACGTCAGCCAATAGTTCATTAGTGGCCAGCAGTTCCTCCGAAGCCATTCGGCACGTTTCGCAACGAGCCAAATGCAGTTGTACTGCGGAAGAAGGTCTGCATTGGCCTTTTATGCTCTCGTCGTCGGCCAATTGATCCAAAACCCAGGCACGACGCGGGCAATGTGAATTGTCCGGATATGGCGCCTCGTCGTTCATGAGGCTGATCCTTCCTGTAACAGATTTGCCAACTTCACAATTGCAGTACGGCGGTATACTCGGGCCGTTGCTTTATCGATTCCCAAAATCTCGGCTACTTCTTTGTAAGATTTACCGCTAAAGTCTCGCACCAGCAGAACATTTCGCAAGTGGGCAGGTAATTGATCGATCGCCTCGTGAAGCGACGCAATCGCTCGTTCACGCTCCAATGCCTCCTGCGGCATGAGTGATTCTCCATTGCGGTCCGCATGGACATCCAGAATGGCACCGGCATGTTTTTTCTGCCGTTTGCGAACTCGGATGAATTCGATAGCGATGTTCGCAGCCGTCCGGAACAGGTACGCACGGGCCTGGCGAATCTTCGGCTTTTTGTCCATGCCGGCCAATTTGCAGAAACAGTCCTGATAGGCGTCCAGCACATCCGCTTCGTTGCCCAAAATCCGCCAAAGCATACGCAGAACGGCTGGGCCTTCCGCTTCCATCAGCGCATAAAGCCACCGGTGCGCCGTCACTGCCGACGCATTCCTTCGCACAGGCTCGTCCGCTGGCATGGACACGTTCGCCATGGTCATATCATCTCTCGCACACTTCGTAAGACGGTTGCTGAGTCACCATGTTAGGCTTCACGTACAAATTATCGCCCGATTGTTCAGCCGCTTTGCCCTGCAAAAGGCATGAATCAAGCGAAGCCTGCTCAGCATCCACTCCTGGACTGAAAAGGGCGATTCTGTCCATTTTCGCACGTGGCGAGGATTAGCGTTTGCCAGTAGTATACCCGGTCTGCGCGATTGCTGACTCGTTTTTGCAGCATGCTAAGCCAGGAAGAAAAAATTAGAAACATGCAGGCAGAGGAGTGATTGATGTCAGTCTATCCTATCGACAAATACCGCAATATCGCATTGGTCGGCCACGTGGGGGCAGGAAAAACCTCTCTGGGGGAGGCCTTGTTGTTCAAGGCGGGCGTAACGAACCGCCTGGGGAGCGTGCCCGATAAATCCTCGATCCTGGACTTCTCCGAAGAGGAGAAGGAACGCGGCGCATCCATCGATTCCTCTCTTTGTTACGTGACTCACAATGATCACCACATCAACATCGTGGACACACCGGGCACGATGGGATTCGTCGGTCCAGCAATCGCGGGATTGGCCGCAGCCGAACTTGCGGTCGTGGTGATTTCCGCTTCTTCCGGAATTCAGGTCAACACCCGCAAGATGTTCCAGCGAGCGCGGGATTTCGGATTGGGCGTGTGGTTTGTCATCAGTCACATCGACGCCGCGAATGTCGATCTTCCCGGCATCGTTTCGGCCCTTCAAGAGTCATTCGGCCAAGGTTGCGTACCGTTGAACTTACCGAAGGACGGCGGCAAGGGTGTCGTCGACTGTTTCAATAATCAAAGTGGTGACTCCGACTTCGGTAGCGTTGAAGAGATCCACACTTCACTAATCGAGGCGGTGGTCGGTGCTGATGACGAACTTATGGAGAAATACCTCGGCGGCGAACTATCCGATGATGACGCAAAATCCGTCGCCGCTCGTGCGGTGGCCATGGGTGAATTTATGCCCATTTTGTTCACGGACTCACATCATGACGTCGGCATTGCCGAATTCCTTGACGCTCTTCCCGTCTTTTGCCCATCTGCTGCAGCGGGCAAACAACGTGCGATGACGGTTGGCGAGGAAACCAAAGAGCTTCCCCCTGTGCAAGATGGCGATTTCGTTGGGCAAGTATTCAAGGTGGCGAACGACCCCAAAAGCAACATCAAGTACGTTAGTGTTCGTTGCCTCAGTGGTAAGTTGACCAGTGATCAGGGGATCAAGACCCTCAATATCACCAAAGCGATGCGCCCCGGTCCGATCATGCGTGCCCTTGGACCGGATCATCAAGATGTAGAAGCCGCAGTGGCCGGCGACATCATTACTCTGGGCAAGCTCGATCTGAATATTGGCGATGCGGTCTTTACGAAGGAAGGCGGCGAAATCGAAATGCCCCCCTTCCCAAAACCGATGTTTTCGCTGGCCATTGAGGCTAAGGCCCGCGGTGATGCCGACAAGATCGGTATGGCGCTCAGGCGTTTCCAGGAACAGGATCCGTGTTTCAATTCAGATCGCGGCACGGGCGGCGAGCTTGTGATTCACGGCATGGGTGATATGCAACTCCGCACGTATCTGGAATACATGGCCCATCATAACAAGGTCGAAGTCGAAACGCATCCGCCACGCATCCCGTACAAAGAGACCATTACGGGTAGCGTGAATGATGTCACCTACACGCACAAAAAGCAGTCGGGTGGCGCGGGCCAGTTTGGTCGCGTGGTGATTAACATGCTTCCTGCGGAGCGTGGGGACGGATACGAGTTCGTTGACAAGATTTTCGGCGGCGCGATCGATCAGGCGTTTCGCCCAAGCGTCGACAAGGGTATCAAAGGCCAAATGGAAGAAGGCGTACTCGCCGGCTTTCCCGTTGTCGACGTGAAAGTGGAACTCATCGACGGCAAAACCCACCCGGTAGACAGTAAAGATATCGCTTTCCAGATTGCAGGCCGGGGCGCTTTCAAAGAGGCGTTCCTGAAGTGCAAACCTGTACTCCTAGAGCCGGTCGTGAATATCGAAGTCACCGTACCGTCGGAGTTCGTGGGTGATATCACCGGCGATCTGGCTTCCCGTCGCGGCAGACCTTCCGGCCAGGATGTTCTGCCCGGCAACATGACTGTGGTTCAGGCTCAGGTTCCGCTGGCTGAGGTTGCGGACTACAACTCTCGCCTATCCAGCATCACCGGCGGTCAGGGCAGTTATACGATGGAGCTTTCGCACTACGACGTGGTGCCAGGCAACATCATGCAGCAGATTGTCGACCAGCATAAAAAGGAGCTAGAAGAGGCCCGAGAAGGATAACCGCCCTCTCCTTCCAGTAACTCGACACAGATACCAGAGCGGGAGCGATTCCGCTCTTTTTTGTTGGTCGAACCGCAGATCGGCGTCGCTTGAACTGTCTGAATTGCTTTGAGCCGATTGTCGTAAAATGGCTTACATTGGCAAAAAAGATGTCTGTTTCCCCCTTCGTTGACCGGCACCGGTACCTTGGCTACGCTCATAGTGGGAGAACAGATCATGTTCAGATTCAACATATTGGATACACCGTGGGGGCCTTTTGCCTATGTCGCTCGCAGCAACGTGCTCGTCGCGACCTATTTGCCTCACAAGCGCGACTCCCTATTACCCAAGCTCATCGAAGATTGGGCTGAGGCGGAACCGAACGAACGACTCCTACCCAAGTTCAAACGCGAGGCTGACGCATATTTCAAAGGTGAACCTGCCACGTTTGACTTTGCGATTGATTTTACAGATAGACCACCGTTTCACCGCAAGGTGCTGGAAGCTTGTCGCACAGTCAAGTACGGCGAAACGATCAGTTATGGCGGACTTGCTGCCCGCGCGGGAAACCCCAGGGCAGCCCGTGCCGTAGGACAGGCTATGCGAAACAACCCGTTGCCTCTTATCATCCCCTGCCACCGTGTTCTCCAATCAAATGGTGGGATTGGCGGATTTAATGCGCCAGAAGGTGTTTGCCTGAAACGCCGCATGCTCGACCTGGAAGCCTCTCGCCAAAAGCAGCCAACCGGAGCCAGATCATGAGCGACGTATCCCGAAGAGACTTCATGGTATCGGCCGTAGCGGCAACGGTGACCGTTCATTCCATGACCAATGCGAAGGCAGCTTTTGCCGGCAATACTCAAACGAATCCATCCCGCCCCGTGGTCATCGCCAGTGGAAACGGCGAAGCTGCTACGAAACGCGCGATGGAAATGATCACAGCCGGCAAAGATACGCTCGATGCGGTGATTGCCGGTGTCAACATCGTGGAGGAGGATCCAAACGACATGACGGTTGGGTATGGCGGATTGCCCAACGAGGATGGCGTGGTTGAATTGGATTCCTGCGTCATGCACGGCCCGACCTGTCGTGCAGGATCGGTGGCGGCGATACGCGGCATCAAAACGCCGTCTAAGGTTGCCAAATTGGTCATGGATCGTACGGATCATGTGATGATTGTGGGTGAAGGAGCGCTACGCTTCGCCAAGGCGCATGGACTCGAAGAAGTCAATTTGCTGACCGACCGGGCACGGCGAATCTGGCTCAAATGGAAAGAGTCGCATTCGGATCGAGACGATTGGCTGCCTCCCGCAGAGGTCCCGGATGACGATCAGGTAGTGGGTTATCATGATTACGACTGGACGTATGGTACGATCAATTGCTGTGCGGTGAGCGCAGGCGGAGACATCAGCGGTGTGACAACCACGAGTGGACTTAGCTATAAGATTCCAGGTCGAGTGGGCGATTCTCCAATCATCGGAGCCGGTTTGTATGTCGACAACAAAATCGGCGCGGCCGGCGCAACGGGACGTGGCGAAGCGGTGATCAAAGTTTGCGGCGCACATTCGGTGGTGGAAAATATGCGCCATGGTCTGTCGCCGATGGAGGCATGCCTGGATGTGTTGAAACGTATTGTTGATACAACCACCGAATCACGCCTTAAACGTAAAGACGGCAAGCCAAATTTCAATGTGTCGCTCTACGCCGTAAGCAAGCGCGGCGAATACGCTTCGGCAGCAATATGGTCAGGTGCCACGTATGCGGTGAACGCTGATGGCGAAAGTCGCGTCGAAGACTGTGCCTTTCTTTACAAAAAGCCAGGCAAAGGCGTTACCAAATAGCGTTGATTTCACGGCGGACTTTGCGGGTGGCGAATCGAGTATCGGGATTTCCGGAGGTTTGCCTACATGTCAGAATCTGACGTTTCCGACAAGCTTACACAAATTCGAAGACGCGACCGTGCAATCACTGATGAAACATGGATCGAACATTTCCTTGCCGTTGCGCCTTTCGGCTTTCTCGCGACGAGCAACCGAGGACAACCCTTCATTAACCCGCTCAGTTTCGTCTACTCACCCAAAGAGCGTGCCGTTTTCATTCACACCGCGCACAAAGGACGCATCAACACCAACCTCACCGCCAACGCCAAATGCTGCTTCTGCGTTGCTCACATGGGACGCCTGTTGCCCGCCGAACGCGGAGCGGAATTTAGCGTGGAGTACGCTTCTGTCGTTGCTTTCGGGCGCATCAGTTTTCTTGGTGGTCGAGAGCCGCGCGAACGAGCGCTCTACCTACTGCTGAAAAAATACTTCCCAAGCATGTCCGCACCGAACGATTATGAACCGTTCGATGAGCGTGAGGTCGACGGCGTGTGCGTGTTGCGATTAGATATTGACGAGTGGAGTGGCAAGATAAACCGGAAACCGCCGACTTTTCCAGGCGCCTCTGACTACCCTCAGATAAATCCATTTGAGTTTTCGTTAGAAAATTAACGAGTGAAAATGTGAATATGACAGTCAACGTCACCGCGAGGCGAGCGTGCCGCTTCACGGCTGTAAGGTTCAATGCCAGGCACCGCCTAGCAGTTACGGTTCGGGCCTCACGTTCCCCCCTTGCTCATCGTGTAAACGACAAACGCACCGAAAGCCGCCAGGAATATAATCGTTGAAATGTCCATATACGCCGTCCACTTGAACCGACAAGAGTAAATTGCTCGCTTATCGACACGATTCCATTCGCCTCAAACGGATGATAGGCGCGCCCCACTGAATGTCGAGCAATTCCGGTCTCGAATCATGGCACGGCACGCCTGCCCTTCCTTGACGCCGCACTCAACGAGGATGAGAATTTCGCCTCTCTTATACTTTGTCTTCGGCGTTACCAGATGCGCATTTTGCTCATAAAACCAAAAGCAAGGCTTGACACCGTGTTGGGCTTGGAGCGGTTCGAGCGGCTTGAACCGTTGGAACTCGGCTATTTGGCCGCGGTTGTTCCAGAAAACAATCCTGTCTGTGTGCTTGATTTGAGACTTTATCGCTGGCCTGATGCCGTGTTGCGTCGGACCCTGCGGCGATTCAAACCCAATTTGTTAGGGTTTACCGCATACAGCCATGAGGCGAGTGAAGTCAAACGACTTGCATCGCTCGCGAAGCAACTCATGCCGAGAATACGCGTTGTTATTGGCGGGCACCACGCCACAGTCGCTCCGCACGATTGCAACATACCCTGTATCGACTACATCATTCGCG
This sequence comes from Phycisphaerae bacterium, assembly GCA_028282665.1. Lineage (GTDB taxonomy): Bacteria > Planctomycetota > Phycisphaerae > UBA1845 > UBA1845 > JANQHN01. Next base: position 14,454 of record JANQHN010000159.1, read on the forward strand.
GCGAGGGATGTCACCCGTTCAAAGTACTTATTACAAGCATCGGGCACTCAGATAAGCCGCTAAGTGATCGTTTTCCAAATATCTTGCGTACTGGCGAACATTTCAACGAGGATGCCGCGGCATCCTGGCCTCAGTATCCTGAACCTGCGACGCTTCCTACGCCGCGACGCGATCTTTGGAATCTCAACCATTATTACTGCGTCTGGGTGAATGAAAACCCCAGTCACCTTCAACCATTATTTCCACGAGTCGCAATGGTCCGGACTTCTTACGGTTGCAAGATGAATTGCTCCTTTTGCATCGTGCCCAAACTAAGTGGCGGCGTGCATCAACCCAGACCGGCAAATGCCGTCGCGGAAGAGCTTGCTCGTATTGTACCTAAATACGTCTATTTCTCAGACGACGAGAATTTCATCGATGAGGCGTACGGTTACGAATTGGCGGAGGCGATTGAGCAACGCGGTGTGACAAAACGTTATTTTGCCTGGACCCGGGCAACGACGATCTTGCGTTCACCGGACCTTTTGAAGCGGTGGAAGGAGATCGGACTCGACGGTGTGTTTGTCGGGTTTGAATTTGCAAGCAATGAGGAACTTAGTGCGACGCACAAAGGCGGCACGATCTCGCACAACGAACGAGCCCATGAGAAGCTTCGTGATCTGGGCATCGCTTGCCATGCCGCTTTTATGGTCAGGCCTGAGTACGGGCGTGAGGACTTTGCACGCTTGCGTGAGTACGTCCGCGAGATGCCGCCGGCACAGTTCAGCTTCACTGTCTGCACGCCTTCACCCGGCACGGAAGATTACGAGCGGATACAATCGTCTATCTGGGTGAACAACGCTTACGACCTGCACGACTGCATGCATCCGCTTATGCCAACGAAGTTGCCGCTGCGCGAGTTCGGTGAGCTGATCGCGCAGCAGTTGGAAGAAGCTGGCCGAAAGAACCCAATCCGTGTTGCAAAACCACTAATGAGGCCGTGGGAGTTGATCCGCGTCATCCGTACGGAAAAGAAATACGCGCGCGCGTTTCGCGAACTGTACCGTGATTATCCGCGCGAATTGTGGGATTGGTCCGGATGGTAACGGGCGAAATCGCCGGGTCCAATGTTTTGACTATCGTTTTTTGATGCAATGCACTGCCCGATCATGTTTCCGTGTGGCTTTGCGCGCGGCGGTTGTGTTGGGCGATAAGTTATGCCTTCGTATTAGTTGATCTCGCTCATATCGTTGACGATCACTGCGACGCGCAGTCCTTCGCGATTGGCGAGAATGTGATTGAGC
>JANQHN010000191.1 GCA_028282665.1 Phycisphaerae bacterium
ACACTCCCAAGTCCTGCGCAACGAGTACGGGCAATCTCGACGGATTTGGGCGAAATGTCGACGGCGGTCAGCTTCATCTTGGGGTATTGACGAAGCAATTGCTCAGTCAGCGCCCCAGCCCCACACCCAATCTCCAAAATATCGCATGGCCCCGCCGAGTCCAGGCACTTCCCCAATAAGGACACTCGACGTCTCAAACGGGCTACACCCGCGGTAGTTTTGTGCCCCCACCAAACATCCGCCTGACACTCTGCAAGTTGATCGAAATGTGCGCGTTCCCGATCACCGGCAGATGCACGGACTGGTTCCGTTAAGGTTGCCTTCATAAGCTCAAACTCCTTGTGAGGGTCGAATGGCAAACATTTATCGGCACTAGAGCAAGCTCTAGCCAGGTGTAGCGTCCGACACCGTGTTTTGTACTGCCGGAAAGTCGACATTGAACGCTACGTATGGATTGAAACTGCTATAGCCAACTCGCGCTTAATGGTCGATAGCGGAACGTAATTCTAAACAGGAAACGGGTTTTGCGCAAAAGTAAAATCGTCGTAAATGTTTATAATTGCGTGACTTGCGCTGGATTTTGTGGATATCGAGGTTTTGCGCGGCGCAGGTCGAATCGGGGGAGTTTCGGACAAATCGGGGTAGGTTTTGCGCAGCCGAGAATTGGCGTAAGTCGCGAGTGAATCAGTGGGTTACGGCGATCCGCGCAAAACCTGACTTTCGGACATCGGCCTTGCATCGGGGCTGTAATTTGTGCGTTCTTAGTGTGCGCATTGCCTAGTTTGCCTCGTTTGCTTTTTGGTAAGCTGGCCATCGATTGACCACACCCAGCGCGGCAACGCCTGCCTCATCCTCGCGGAACTGGGACAGTAACACCTCCACGCGATCGACAGCCAGTCGTGTCTCGCGGTGTGGTCCGGTCGCATACGCCGGGTCGTCGGCCATCGCGACAAGGCGGGAGAGCAGGCTGTCGGGAAGTAGGCCAACCTGCATGAACATCGGAAGGGTTGCCGCCAAAGTGGTTTTGGCTGATCTGTCGCCCAAACCAGCGGCCAGGATCAATGACCGCTCGTTGCCCGGCCAGGTCGCGATCGCCTCCGCGATCGTCGCGGGCTTGTCGGTCAGTTCGGCCGGTGGTGTGACGCCTCGGGCGTCATCGAGAGTCTGAAGCGAACGACGAACGAGGCTATCGCGTGACTCGCGTGCGCGGACCTTTGAAGAGGGGATGGAAGAGGCTGTCGGCTCATGCTCCGAACGGTCGATCGTCTGTAGCGCGACCTGTTCGGCTCGCGCGTCGCTTCGCAAGCGTAGTTCCTCGGCTGCGTTGACGGCTTGGAGATACCACTTTTCGAATTCATATCGAGCCCACCTCGAAAGCGGTTTGAACGGGTATCGAGCCCGGTCGGTGTCGTAGGCGTAGTAGCAATCGATGGTCGCTATGATGTCCGACGGTGCGTATGATCGGCGAAGCAATCGCAACGCAGAGTCCATTGCCTTATTGTCGATCGCCTTGATATTGCCGATGCGAAAAGCCCACCAGGCGGCAACGCGAATCGCTCCGGTCGCATCTTTAGCGGTTGCCTCCAGGACACGCGAGGCGGCCATCCGTTGTTGCCTGTCTGAGAGTGCGCTGACGCCGCCGGTGCGGTGGCGTTTGACCCATAGCTCTAGCGTGCGTTTAGAGATGCCGTACTCGCCCGCTACGGCGTTTTTGATTGCGGTCCGGCTCCTTGCCCACCCGCCTGGTCGGATCGCTCCTGATAGTCCTTGACGGCTGCCGCGCGACGGTTGGCCTTGGCTTGCTTGTCGGTGATCTTTGCGGGCTGCGGTGCTTCGCCTGGTCGGACGAGGTAGTAGTCGATTGGGCACTCCGTGCGACCAGTGACGCGATTGCCCTCGCGAATCGCGCGAGCGTCTGCGTCGAGGTCGCCGCCCACCTCATAAGGAAAACGTACAACGCCCGTGACGTGATCGCCGTCGCGAGACGCTTCGATTTCGAGGCCGGCAAAATGGGTGGTGCTCGTCGACATCAGTGTCGAAATTGTCGTCCCTTCAGTTCGTATCACTTGAGTGCTGAGTATCCTTGACTGGGTTTATCAGCGTCTTTCCCAAGGCTCTGGCAATAGGCTTCCACTCCTTATCATTGTTCGCTACGTACGTGCCCATGCCAATGCCGTCGATGGCGATGATCGCATCCCCGATCTTTCTGCAATTCCGGTCATCGCAGAGACGCTCGGGGTCGGACTTAGCCAACTTGATCTGCTTCGCGATTTCTGCCAGTTCGGGTGATGCGTCCTGTTTTTCTCCAGCATCCATAACAGACAAAAAATCCTCTAGGTGATCTGAGAAGAACTCATGAAGTCGACAGGATATGTCCGACGGTCGACATTGTGTAATGGTAAGATCGAGATTGCCGCTTGCTGTCTCTTTAGGCATTTCATCTGCTCGTACACAATCCGTGTTCCTCAGCACAGAGGTTGCATCTTCAATAAGGTCGTAAATCGCATACAGGGCAATCCGCCTGCAGTGCGCACGAAACATCTTCAAAGTTCTAAAATCTGCCACATCCGAGAAGCCCGGGCGTTCTAGAAACTCCATGATCAGTTGATAACAGGTGCGCATCATTCGAAGACTGCCGGGATGATTTGCTAGCTTCTTCTCAACTTCCGACATGACGTCGCGGACGCACGTGACTGATTCCTTGCGGGCGATACTGTAGAGGTATACTGCTCGCTTGGGCCACACCCACTTGAATTCGAGCAACGAAAATGAGGAAATTCCTTTGAACCGAAAGTGCTTCAGAGATTGCTTTACTGGGGCGGCGTAGCGTCGCTCTTTTTGAAGCTCAACCAAGAGCGATGTATCAATTAGCGCGGTACTCACGGTACCGTGCTCGTCGCGGTCACAGGCGTGACTTTCGCTATTGCGTGTCATCTCGCGTGGCGCCCCCTAGGAAGGCCAATGATCCAAAACCGACCTCTCTTAGTCGTTCTCTTGTGAAAGTAATATCCGCTTTAGTCAATTGCGAACGCCCTAAATCATTCAGTGTTTCTGCCAGAGCTCTAAGCTGATCTTCAGTGACTTGACCGCACCTGTCTGCGCTGATGACTGCGTTCTGCAGGAACGCAAGCAGGTCTGTGCGGATTGTATCAGATTCATCAATACTATCCCACATCTCAAAGACCAGCCCAGAGAGGGATTCCAGTGAAATCTGCATTTCTACTGGTTTATCGATGACAATAGAAGCAACGATATCGATTGATCGCCGCAGAATCTGCTCGTCTATGCGATCTTTGGATTTGATCGCAGTTGTCGGTCGATCTGCCTTCGTTGGTGCTGCACCTTTGGCGCCTGTTTTTCCTCCCGAGGTGAAGTTGATATCCGGTCGCGCCCAATCGGCCTCCGAATTAGTCAATTCTATGTGGGGAGTGACAAGGTTCTGGAATGCCTTCATTGACTGGTCAACAGAACCGGCGTTTCTAGTGGTTGCAGTATCCATGATTCAACTAGTCCGTACGATGCTGAGAGTGTGTGATGATCGACTCCTTGACTGCCCTGGACACCTTTATCGACTCCTTGATGAAGGTTCTGACGCTTTCATTTGGTCTGACTCGATAGTAGTCAACGTCAATAATAACTCCGGAACTCGGTTCGGACTGCTCACTTCGCTGCCGCTTAATCTGATTGAGCAATGCCTCAGACTGGCCTTCCGGTAGTAAGTGTGGCTTCATCGTCAGCCGTTCGTCAATCCGAACTTCCGTTCCCGGCTTGTAGAAGTGCCTTACCTGCACCAAATACCCGTTGTGCTGCTCGTCTTCGAAGCGAGCCGATACCCCAAAATTGCGAGGCCGAAACGGCGACTCAGTGGCATCTGCGCGCCAGTCGTCAAACGGAGAATATTTTAGCGATGCTCGCTCGGCCGCTTCAATATCCTGTGATGGAATTACCCAGAAATAACGTGCCCCATAGCGAACATAACCGTTCAAGCCAAAACGCCCGGTAATGATGGCCAGCGCGTCGGATGCAATCCCTTTGAAGTCGACCTCATCCATCTTCCCGACGGGCTCCTGGTCGAGCACCAGTTTCGTTGCATCGATCACCAAGCGCATATCTAGATCGGGGCACTCGATGACTGCACTCTTTGGGCTTGCCTCCTGCGGCATCCAAAGGGCACCGGTCAACTTCGACAAGGATTGCTCAAGAAGTATCATGCATTCGCCACAGCGATCCAGATAGCGATAGCCTTGTTCGTATCGCGCCTCGAAAACTCGTTGCTGAAGGAGGTCTTTCGCCATACTTAGTGGTCCGTTTCAGTAGTCAACTGCTCGGAGTCTTGAGAAACGATCACAGGACGACTGAATGCTGTTGGCCGATGATGGAAAGGTGGATTGCGCCTCCTAATCCTAATATTATTGTCGGCTGGATCGTCTTCGTCAAGAGCTCAGATTCGCCTTCACGCTTCAATAAAGTCCACCCAGATTATCGGCAAATGAAGACATCAGTACGCACAGTCCTTGATCTATTTACCCTGCATATTTCGTTCCCAGCATTACTATCGACTGCTGCTGGTGACATTACTTATCTTTCCGGTCCTTGGATTCCCAGGCTCGCAAAAACCGTTCAACAAGCTCCCTGCGGGTCAGTTCGACGGCTCCAAGTCTTACAGCCTGAAACCTCTTGTTCCGTGTCAGGTCGTAGTGAGGGAGGCGGCTGTGACGTTGGAACCACGACCTTCGCATCCCGAGTCGGTCCGCCATCTCGTGCAGCTCCGCTTCCGTGTCTGCCACCATGTGGCACGCTTCCCGAAAGCGCCATCCGGGTTTTGGAACGGTGGAGAATAGAGGGTCGACGTACACAGCCATTGTCAATCATCCCAATCGTCCTCATCGGGCTAGGTTTGCCGCCGCGCTGTATGACAGCCTGCGTAGCGGCACATCGCGTCGGTCATCTTCGGGGTTGCTGCGTGGGGTCCAATAGCACCGATCACCATGCCACCACAAAGAATCGCCAAGGTTGACCGCGCCGCCCTTTGGCGTCTCGCACCAGATATAACAGGCATTCCGCAAGTCGAGTTTTCCGTTTCGTTGTTCAGCGCACAGGACGCGCAGCTTTTCCGGCTCGCTCTTGCAATATCCAACGCCGATAACTTCGCCACCTACCATAGCTACTTGCCTAACTCGATTTGCTTGATCGCGCTGCCCCATTGACCACAGAATCCAATTCGGCCAAAACGCTCGACACCGATTTATGAATTGCACGCACTGCCAATAACAGACAGCCGTCACATATATGCATTTGCTCATCTGTGCCGCCGTTACGCCGAACGCCCCAATGCGCAATCATCTGCGGGGATATTTCGTTTGTTCCCGCAGGAAGATCAGGATGTTGCTTGCGGTGTTGTAGAGTCGAAATCAAGTCGTCAATGAATAAGGCATCTCGCAACGGTTCAGTGAGATTGCGCCTCGGCTTTCCGCACTGGCAGCAGTAGTTGTTATTCATCATTACACCTCAATGCCGGACTCTAAAAAACTGCCAGAAGATGGCACTAATCGTCGTCCTCTTTTTTGGCCCACTCGGCGTAGCCGTCAGCCGCAGCCCAATCGGGCATCGGGAATCGTGAGTAGTCATCCTTGATGCCTGTGTACGGTCGGCAAATGAACAAGTCGCACCGCACGTGGGCGACCTTTGCCATAAAACCATCCTCCAGCGCGGCGTAGGGCAGGCCCACGCCCCAGCCCGGCGCCTTGGCCGTTGCCTCCACTTCTTTGACCGTCCAGTCGCGATAGAAAGGGCGCACGCGCGTCAATGTCGTGTACTGCTCGAACGCTTGGCCAAGCGCGTGATGGATCGATCCTTGAAGCTCGTAACTGCGCTTGATACCTGCTTGTTGCAGCCACTCTCCGAATGGCTTGAAGGCGTTGGCGACCGCTACGTGTTCGCTCACCCCCTTGGGGTATTTGTATTTTTTGACGGGAGGGTTGGACATCTCCGCCCACCCTTCACTGTCCCACACAATCCGATCGGACAGGTAGAGGTAGGGAGCGGTCTTAAGCGCGTAGTCGTGGCACTCCTTGAATCCGGCGGCGGCAGCCGCATACAATCGCTCGTCGAACAGTGCCTCCCGGCTGGCTCCACCCCAATGCGAAACAATGAAGCAAAATCGATAGCCGTGAGCGACAGCCTTGTCGACCATTTCGCGCGCCGCCTGCACTCCGCCCAACGTGTCGGTTACCCGGTATTTTTCGTCGACGCACGGGTAGTAAGGGACGCTGAGCACGGTTTTATTCTTGGGACGCTTGGCAACCTCGGCGTTACGCATGTAGCGACCAATCGTGGCGTAGGTGCCGACGATGTAGGTATCTTGCCCACGGGCGTAGAGAGCCGAAAGGTT
>JANQHN010000217.1 GCA_028282665.1 Phycisphaerae bacterium
TATCTCATTCGTCGTTCCGACGTCGACCAGATGGAGAATGGTACGGGTGCGCTCGATGTGTCGCAGAAATTCGTCACCAAGTCCCGCTCCTTCGTGAGCGCCCTCTATGATTCCCGGCACATCCGCCATCACAAATCGCCTAGAGCCGGGCAATTCAACAATGCCCAAATGAGGTTTGAGCGTTGTGAATGGGTAGTCCGCGATCTTCGGATGAGCCCTTGAAATACAGGAAAGCAGCGTGCTTTTGCCGGCGTTGGGTAATCCCACCAGCCCCACATCAGCCATCAGTTTCAGTTCGAGTCGCAGCCAGCGTTCGTGTCCCGGAGAACCCGGCTCGGAGTCCTGCGGTGTTTGATTGGTGGATCTCGCAAAATGAGCATTGCCTCGGCCTCCCTTGCCACCGGCCGCAATGCAAACAAGTTTTTGGAGTTCTGCGAGGTCTTTCAACAAAACGCCCGTCTCACGATCGTAGATCAATGTACCAACGGGCAATTCCATGATGAGATCGTTCCCGCCTTTGCCCGCGCGGTTCTTGCCCATACCAGGCTGACCGTTTGGAGCACGCCAGTGATGCCTGCCCGCAAAATCGAGCAACGTCTCAATACCCGGCATGGCCTTTGCGAAGACGTTCCCACCATCGCCGCCATCGCCGCCGTCCGGGCCGCCTTTAGCAACGTACTTCTCTCGTCTAAAACTGACGCAGCCATCCCCACCATCGCCACCCTTCACATAGATTTCCGCATGATCGACGAACATCGAATTACCTAGCGCTTATACATTCATTTTGCCTGGAATCTCTGCCCCCGTGCTTCGCCCCAGTTCTAACTGCGACGAGGGCAATCAGCTAAAGAAAAAGAGGATGGTCCGAAAAAACCACCCTCTAAGTGTTTTCATTTCTGTTGCGGCGCCGTTGGCGTGCGGTTGGCTACTCGTGCGGGATGACGTCGACCATGCGACCACGAAAACTGACCACGCCGTCCTTGAGCGCGAACAGGGTGCAATCCTTGCCCATGCCGACGTTGCGACCGGCCTTACGAGGCGTGCCGCACTGACGAATGATGATCGTACCGACGGTCACCTTCTCGCCGCCGTATCGCTTCACGCCGCGAAACTGCGGGTTGCTGTCGCGACCGTTACGCGACGATCCTTGTCCCTTCTTATGTGCCATCTTACGTATTCTCCGAAACAGCCCCGCGATGCTCCGCCTGGGGTAAAATTCGCATTGATGTTCAATACTAAAATGCAGTCAACAAACCAATCGATCGGAAAGATCGGCTGATGAATATCGCTCGTTTGGGGGTCGCTCTACCGCATGACCCATTCGCGGGTACGACGAATTGGCTCAGCCGAGCTTTTCGTTTCTTTATCGCCCGGCAGATCGTAGATAATCGCCAGCGACTTACGCAAAACAAATGCCCTAGGATTTTCGCTTGTCTCAAGCATTGACTTGTCGAACGACGGGTTGGCGACACGGGTAATCTCGCCCGACAAACCCGCGGTAAAGACGGTGAAGCCGTCCGCTTCGTCGCTGAAAGTCTTGAATACCGCTGCAGATGTTCGAGCATTGGCCCGCCCTTGCAACAGCAATCCAGTCACATCCGATGGCTTGGCGAAAAAAGGATACTCCTTCTTATGCCTTGCAGCGATGTAGTCGTACGCGCGGGGATGGACCTCTTCGCCTGCGACAACGGCTTCCAATTGATCAGTCACCAGTGTTGTCGACGGGAAGAACTGAACGTCCTGCCCGGTGTTGTTGGTGGCCGTGTAAAGCATGTACCAATACGTTACCTCGCCCTGACCCGGTACAGCAATCGTGATTCGCTGAGGGTCGTGGAAGGTGATGTCAAGCTGCCAACTCCTGGAGCCGGGATCCGGCTTTGGGGCAGCTCCAGTCAAGGATGCGAATGCCACACAAACCACCGCTACCGCTAAAATGATCGCTTTGGTACGCATAGTCCGAACATCGTACAGGTTCCGGTTGGACTGTCAAGGTATTCCGGGTGCACTTGGCTGGACAGGTAGGGGTTTATAATAGCGTCGCAGAAGCGACGAAAAAGTGCACCAATGACTAGGCTACGCAAATAACGCCCCGCCGACAATTGTCGGCGGGGCGTTATGGATTTTTCCATACTGCGTCGTAACGGTGCCTAATTCAAAAATCCTAACGACGGCGAATCAAGGCAATCGATCCACCCAAGAGCAACAGAGCGGTGGTGGGCTCTGGGATGTACTCGACCGAAAGTACGATTCCATCCTGTAGCAATGAGGGGAACAAATTGCTGGAGGTAGGCCTGATGCGGAAGCCGGCGTGGGAAGCACTACCATCAACAAGCCCTTGAAGAAGAGCTGTAATGTCCAGGTTGATAGGTACGCCAGCAGAAAGGTCATCAAAAAGCCAAACAGCGTTACCGGCGAGATCGCCCGCCACATCGTAATCGGCCAGTTCAGCCAGGCCATTACCGGAGTACAAATCGAACTCGTAGGTACGAGGCCAGGTTCCACTGGAGTTGTTGTTGGCGATCTGGCCCACGATGGCCGCATCGAGGATCGTCTGGCCGGCGAGTGAACTGATGTCAAACTCGACCAACGCTCGATCCTGATTCGAAGATACGTTGCGGATCAGGCCGTTGAAAAATCCCGAGTCGGTTAAAACGTCGGGCGTACCGTTATTGCCTGAATCCCGGACAGAAAACTTCACGCTCGCAGGGATGTCCTCTGCATAGGCCATTCCCGTAGTGCCTACGATAGCAACCGACAATACATAGATGAAAATGAAATGCTTCATAACCAAACCTCCCAGTTACCCAAAACTGACCCCCGTACAAACTACTATGGTTCGAGTGTAAACAAATGAGACCGGTGGATTCAAGAGGGATTCTGAAATCGATTTCAGAATCAAGTTTTGGGATGCGGTTTTGGGATAATATTGGATGCGTTGGGTCGAAAGCAGCGACGCATGACCGCTGATTGGGATCTACCTACGGCTCGATCAAAACAGTCGAGTCATCGATCACTAAATAGTCGAACAGGTATTCAACGTCAGTGTTGTACAATCGAACGCATCCCATCGAAGCATTTTTACCAATGGAATCCGGTTCGATCGTGCCGTGTATACCGTAGCGAAGCTGCCCCAACGCTTCACCGGAAATACCTTCCAGGCCAATCCAACGTTCGCCTAGCGGATTTTGCGGGTCGCCCGCTTCGATAATCTTTCCGCCGCGAGGTGGGTAGTACGTTGGGTCTTTAAGTTTATTCTTTACTTTCCACTTGCCCAGCGGTGTACTGCCATCCGTACCCAGACCGACCTTGAAACGCTTCACGAACGTCCGTTCTGATCCTTTGCCGAGGTATACGTCCAAGGTGTATTCGCTTTTGCTGATGACTGCGTGGAACGGGCCTTTCACGGCTTTGAGCGTTTGACCGACGCGAATCGTGTTGATGTTCTTGAGGTGGTTAATGCGCCCTAGGAATTCTGGGGAGACGTCATAGCTCTTTGCGATAGCTCCTAAATTATCACCGGACTTGACGATGTATCGCTGAACCAGTGGATCGTTCTCCATAGTACGTGGAGAGAATATGGTTTCTTCGCTAATCAGCGTGAGTTCGGCGCGAAGCTGGAGTTCTTCCCGTTTTTCAACACCCAATTCCAGTGCTTCCGAGAGTTGCTCGCGGGCTGTCACAAAGTCTTTATCCACGAGCGATCGACGCCCTGCGGACAGAAGCTGCCGCGCACGTACGCTGGAATCGGGCTGTGCCGAATGGCTGGTCGGGTTGTCGTCCGTGGAGGTGTTGTCATCGCCGCGCTCGATGTAATCGAGATCGCTTCCGCTCTTCGAACCGAACTCGGGTCGATCACTGGTCAAAGGTAGTTGGTCTGCGGAGGCGAGCTTATCGTTTTTTTTTGGAGTTTCGCGGAAGAGCACCCAGTACGAACCGCCTGCTGCGAAAACAATCACACCCGCAACCCACCAGCCAAGCCCACGACCTCTTCGCCTTCGGTGATAACTGACCATTTCGCGATGCCTCCCTGCGGATCGGTAGAATGGATGAACAAACCGGCGAAAACGCGCGCCATACAATTTTCACCATGCCTCAAGAATAAACCCGTTTCGCTTGGATTCAAGTCAATTGGTCAAAAACACTTCGACTTAATCACAATGAGACAAAATTGCGCATGTGCCAAAATGCGCAAGCCGTTGACGCATGCGTGGAGGAGCGGTGTATTACGGTGCATAAGCCGTTTTGAACGGTGCATGGATTGGTCGGTGCTGTGAAATTTGAAGAGGTTGCCATTTTTCACATGCCTCTGTTTCGGCCTTGAGTTCGTACCGCTATCTTGGTAATTCGGGACATCATGTTTACGTCTGCGTACATTCTCTTGGCGATCGATTTCGCCCATACGCTCCAGGCGGCGTACGGACTTTTTTCTCACTCATTGTTTGGTACGGGTCTGATGTTGATCGGTGGAGGCATTGGCTGGCAGATCGGGAGGTACGAACGCAGCCCGCTTGCGATTCTCCTTGGTTGGTGGCTTGACGGTGTGGTTCATCAGATCATCCAGGCAGACTCTTTCTGGGTGCGGTCGCTCGGTATTGCGCTCAACAACTCGATGGTTTGTTTGGTCATTGTTGCGTGTGGAATGGTTGTGCACCTGCCTTGGTTTGTGCTTTTGGTGATGGGTGTCAACTTGGGTTTGGCCGTGCGTTTGCTGGGTGAGCGTACGAGCGAAGATGAGAGTGAGGAGCCGTTTAAATCTACAAAAGCACTGCCGGGGGGAACCGATGCTGTTGATGAAGCTGGGACCGATTCGTTCAACGGCGAGGGGCAAGTTGAGTCTACGGAGTACCAGCGAGTTACCGGCAGGCAGGTGTTTTTGGGAGTGCTTCTCAACATGTTGGAAGTGCCCGCGATCATGCTTTCAGCGGGTTTAAGTCTTGCCCAGGGGACGCTTTGGCCCGTTGCATCATTGCCTGTGTGGTCTATTTTCGGCGCCGTCGTTGTTCCGGCTTTGATTTTGGCGGCAGTGGGCGAGTCTTTATGGATGCGTTTTATCTCTGTGCCGGATTGGAAGAAAGCTCGATAAGCGGTACGCAATGTTTTGATGTTCTACGCGTTTTTCCGTTTGCTTGACAATCCAGGAGCGAGTAGCGACCTTGTGCCGCAGTGAGTGTGCGAGGCTGGCGCGTGCTGACATCGGCCTTGCGAGCCCATTGTTTTTGATGGTGGATATGACCCTGCTTCGGCTTGAAGTGGGACGGAAGGGCGATTTGGTATGCGTGTACTTTCGGGTATTCAACCGAGTGGAAGACTTCACTTGGGTAATTATCTGGGTGCGATGAAGCAGCACATCGAACTCCAGGAGGAGAATGACTGTTTTTTTTTCATCGCGAATTACCATTCGCTAACGACGGTCCAGGATGCAGTGCAATTGCGCGATTACACGCGTGATGTGGCTTTCGACTACATGGCGATGGGTTTGGATCCCGAGAAGGTTGCCCTCTTTCGCCAGACCGATGTGCCCGAAGTCGCTGAACTTGCCTGGGTCCTCTCCACGGTGACCGGCAAGGGACTACTGGAGCGCGCGACGTCGTATAAAGACAAGGTCGCCAAGAACATCATGCCTTCCATGGGATTGTTCAATTACCCCATCCTGATGGCGGCTGATATCCTGATTTTCAAGAGCGACATCGTCCCTGTGGGCAAGGATCAGATTCAGCACGTCGAGATGGCGCAGGATATGGCCGGCTATTTCAATAACGTATTTAAATGCGAGGTGTTGAAACGACCTGAGTGGCGTTTGAACGATTCGCCTTACGTGCCAGGTGTGGATGGGCAGAAGATGTCCAAGAGCTACGACAACACGATTCCCCTCTTTGAGACCGCGAAGAAGACGAAGAAACGAATCATGAGCATGCTGACCGACAGCAAGACCGTCGAGGAACCTAAAGATCCGGACTCTTGCAACGTATTCGCTCTTTATACGCTGGTTGCGACGGAGGAAGAAGTTGCAGCATTGCGTGAGCGTTACATCGCGGGGGGCATGGGGTATGGCGATGCAAAAAAACAGCTTGCCGAGGCGGTGGAGCGCATCCTCGGACCGGCCCGGGAGAAACGAGAACACCTTGAAAGCGACCCCGCCTTGGTGGAAAACGTGCTGCAAGCCGGCGCGGAGAAAGCCCGCAATGTAGCGCGAGGAGTGATGGAGGAAGTTCGCGACGCCTGCGGGTTGATGACCGGGAAGGATACACACCGTTGACCGATTACCGCGTTGCGCTGGAGATCTACAACGGTCCACTCGACCTGTTGCTCTACCTCATCAAGCGCGAGGAAATCGACATCCATGACATTCCCATTGCGCGGGTAACATCACAGTACATCGAATACGTGCAGTTGCTCGAAACGCTCGATCCGGAGGCGGTGAGTGAGTTTTTGGTTCTCGCCGCGACACTGACGGAAATCAAATCGCGTATGTTGTTGCCTCGCCCGCCTGCCGAGGTGGACGATGAGGAATTCGTTGACCCGCGAGCGGAGTTGGTGCGTCAGCTCCTGCAATACAAGGCGTTCAAAGATGCCGCCCAGTCGCTGGAAGACGCAGCCGACGTGCAAAGCAAAAGGCACCCGCGCACTCCGGCGGACATGCCGGCGGATGAGTCCGAAGTCGAATTGGAAGACCTCGAAATCTGGGATCTGTTTGATGCCTTCAACAACCTGCTCTCGCAGATTGGAAAGGGGCCGGCAGTTCATCGAGTGGACGTGGACGACACGCCGATCTCATTGCATGCGGAGGACATCGTTGATTCATTGCAGCGATCCGGCGGTACGCAGCACTTCGCCGAGGTTTTCGCTCATCGCCGCCTCGGGGAAATGATAGGTCTTTTCTTGGCGATGCTCGAGTTGATTCGACAACGCCGCATTCGCGCGAGCCAGGATGAGTCGTTCGGGCCTATTTTGATTCATTTGCTTAGTGCAGAACCTATCGACGCAGCCGCTGCGGAGGAAGCGATGGCGCCGCCCGAGCCCAATGATGCGGACGTCGCCGCTACGAACTTTGAAATTGAAGATCGCGAAGAACAGGCGGCAGAAGAGTCCTCGAAGGACGAATCCACCGTGCTTGCTGAAGAGATCGAGCCCGTGGAAGGGCACGGATCTGTCGTTGAAGCCAGTGCGACAACCGGCAACGTCGTTGCGCCAACAGTTGCCGACGAATCGAATTCATTGCAACAAGTCCCGAATCCGGATTCGGATTTAGAACAACAAGAAGCATCGATCCCTGCGGTCGAGGAGGAAAACGAAGATGAACCACGCTGAAAGACTAGCTTCACTCAACCTCACATTGCCGCCGGTCGCTGCCCCGGTAGGCAGCTACGTTCCCGCATTGAGGACCGGTTCGTTCGCCGTCACCAGTGGGCAGCTACCGCTCGCAGAGGGTAAGTTGACCTGCACGGGTAAGGTGCCAGGAGACACGTCTGTGGAAGATGCTGCTGCAGGTGCAAGACTCGCCGCGCTGAACGGCATTGCGGCAGTGGCACAGGCAGTGGGGGGGATTGATAACATCAAGCGTGTCGTGCGGGTCGGCGTTTTCGTAAACAGTTCCACCGACTTTTACGATCAGCCCAAAGTCGCCAACGGTGCGAGCGATCTGCTGGTCGAAGTTTTTGGGGAAGCCGGCAAGCACGCGCGAGCGGCGGTGGGCGTTGCCGAGCTTCCGCTCAATGCAGCTGTCGAGGTCGAACTCATGGTCGAGGTCGATTCGTTCTAACATCGCACGCGAAAAACAGACATCAAACGTGCCACTGCTTCCAGCAATGCTAGAGAGCAGCCGTTCTCGCTAACTTTGTTTCTTGGTGTTCTGATCTTGTGGCCGAGTACGCCCGGCCCTTATGTGGGCGCGGGCGTACTC
>JANQHN010000326.1 GCA_028282665.1 Phycisphaerae bacterium
GCGATCAGCCTTCCACGTCCGTACGCTACGGCTACATGCGTTACGTGGCGGAATTTACGCATATGCCGGACATGAAGTTTACTCGCAGCGCGAAACTCATCATCCAAACCAGACGTGGAATCGAGATCGGCGAACAGGTGATGTTGACCTGCAACGGCTGTGACGCTGCAGTCGATCACCAGCTTAAAAGTCAGTGGATCGAGGTTAATGGAGAGGCGAGTTATTCCTTTGATGGCGGTCGGATCCTGAGGGAGGCGACCGCAGCGGATTTGGCCGAGTATGCTCGTATACAAAGCTTCGCGAAAGAGCGTGTGATTTTTTGCCAGCGACTTGCCGAACAGATGGACCTGCCGATTCGCGTAGTGGAATGCGAAACTATTTTTGGCGGAGAACGCATCATTTTCTATTTCACAGCGGAATCTCGTGTCGATTTTCGAGCTGTGGTGAAAGAACTGGCGAGGGAATACCGAACGCGTATCGAGCTTCGCCAAGTTGGTGCGCGGGATGAAGCACGCCTCCTAGCCGACTTCGAAACGTGCGGTCAGGAGGTGTGTTGCAAGACCTTCCTCAAGACACTCAAGCCGATCACCATGAAGATGGCTAAAATGCAGAAAGCGACACTCGATCCTTCCAAAGTGTCAGGTCGTTGCGGGCGCCTGAAATGCTGCCTGCGATACGAGCACGAGACTTATGAAGAACTGGACACGAAACTCCCGAAATTGGGCGCCCGCATTTTGACGCCGCATGGTGAAGGGGGGGTGGTCGCTCGCCAGGTGCTTACGCAGCTCGTGCAGATCCGGGCGGGTGACGGTTCGGTATACACCGTGCCTGAGGAGTTCATCGGGGTTTCGCCCGAGGAGGCGGCTGAGCGGATACGTGAGACGCCCCAAACAACGTCCCAAAGCTCGGAAGAGCAACCCGAGCCGGTCGAGGAACGCGCGCAGCAGCATAGGCGGGGACGGGGGCGATCCAGGCGGTCGAGCAACCGACGGTCCGATTCAAGCCGAGATACCGGACAGGTCGATGAGCAAGGGCGGAGCCAGCCTCCGAACGAGAATAAGGAAAAACGGCGTCCTCGGTCTCGCCGACGCCGTCCGCGAAGACGCAGTGGCGGAGAAGATAGCCAGCAAAGCGGCTAGAATATGGTGAGGGTGCCTCTGGAAAGAGGGGTGAACGACTTGGCGGATCTAGCTGAAGAAATTATGGCTGATGAACGGGAAAAGGTGTTGAACGACCTCGTTCGGTCGGTTGGAAAGTACCCGGAAGAGGCGTTTTTGTTCGTGCGAGATGGCCTCAACTACGCCGTGCAAAAAGTGCATGGTGAGGAGACCAAAGCACATCAGGTCGTACAGCAATATATGCACGAGCATGACCTCGAACTTGGCGATTTGATCGCGCAGTATCACGCTGGCGAACTGAGTGATTTGATCATGCATGCTATCGAAGCCGCAGGGGGCGCGGACCGTCTTAACCGGCATGTAGGGGGCCGGGAGCTGTGCTGGGGACTGCGTGATTTCGCGCTAAAACGGTGGGGGATGATGGCCAAAACCGTCCTCAACCACTGGAAAGTTCGAAGTACCGGTGACTTTGGCAGAATCGTCTTCGCTTTCATCGATCAGGATCTCATGCAGAAACAGGATGGCGACACGATCGAGGACTTCCAGGAGGTTTACTCCTTCGAAGAAGCGTTTGACAGCGCATACATGCCTGGTAATGGTTTTCAGGATTCTTTACACTCCGAAGAAGATGATTAGAAGACAGGTGCCTGGCCGCTAAATCACGCGCCGATTACGTGAAATCGACAGCATTGTATCCTTTGGCCTGGTAGCTGGCGTGGTGGATATCGCTTTGCTCGACGCTGCCCTACGCGATGAGATCGAGCCGGAATGATGCTAGTTGGGTTTGCGATCGACGTCGTCCTGATCCGAAGAATCCTTGTCGAGCTTCTTAGGATGTTCGTCCAAGTCGTCCTTTAGACCTTTCATGCCTTTTTTGAATTCGGTGATGCTCTGTCCCGCGGCGCGGGCTACGCTGGGCAGTCGTGAACCGAAAATTAGCACTGCAACCACACCGATGATGATCCACTCGGTGCCACCGGGCAATCCCAGGAAAGCAAGCAAATCGGCGAGCATGAACAGTTTCCTTTCACAGGCGCTTACGGGTTCGGATTCATCGACGATAATACTTCGACGGACGCTACCCGGCTCATTTGGTTTGAGGCTTAGCGCTTTGTAAATTATACCTCTTACGCATCCATTGCGTCAAAAGGCCTTTTTTCATCGGCGCTTACGGGGCATACGCTTCGCATTTCCTTGTCAGTTTGTTGTACTCGACTACAATCAGCCCTACTTTGAACTCGGTCTGGTCGTTGTGCGATATTGGCCTAACCCATAAAGATGACTGGTGCATTTGATGGCTTCAAGACGACTCTTAGTAACTGCAGCCCTGCCTTACTCGAACGGGCGGCTTCACGTGGGACATATCGCCGGTGCGTACCTGCCCGCCGATACGTATGTGCGCTTCCTGCGGATGAAAGGCGCTGAGGTGCGATTCATTTGCGGTAGTGATGACAACGGCGTGGCAGCATTGAAAACAGCCCGCGAACGCGGTATTCCGGTTGAGGAGCTTACTGCCCACTTCAATAAGCGACAACGGCTGGATTTTGAAGGTCTGGGTATTCGGTTCGATATTTACGGCGGCACTCACCAAGTGGATTTTGCCGAATTGCACGAGAAATTCAGCCAGGACTTTTTTCTGAAAATTCACGAAAAAGGCCTGTTCACCAAGAAACGCACAAAACAGCTCTACGATACGCAGGCGGATCAGTTCCTTCCCGATCGATTTGTGAAGGGCAAATGCCCGCACTGCGCTAGCGATAAAGCGTTTGGCGACCAATGCGAAGGTTGTGGTCGGGCATTGGATCAAATCGAGTTAATCGATCCTGTCAGCGTTCTGACGAATACGGCGCCCGAATTGCGCGAAACGGTTCATTGGTACCTCAGGCTCGATCAGATTCAGGGTCGTCTTGCGGAATGGCTTGCACAGAAGAAGGAGAGTGCGGACGGTGGGGCGAATTGGCGGCCTGTAGTGATTAACCAGTCATTGGGACGCATCGAGGCCGAGGGGTTGCCTGAACGAGCGATGACACGCGATTTGACGTGGGGTGTTCCTGTGCCACTTGAAGATCCCGACGCTGAAGGAAAGTGCTTGTATGTGTGGTTCGACGCGCCGATTGGCTATGTTTCGTTCACGGCGAAGCATTGTTTGAACAATGGCGAGGCTGAGGCGGATTATGCGAACTGGTGGAAAGATCCCGAGTGTTCGATCGTCCACTTCATTGGTGAGGATAACATCGTTTTTCATGCGTTGACTTGGCCTGCGATGTTACTCGCAACCCACGATAGTGAGAGTTTGCAGGGTGAAAAGGGTGAGTATCAGTTGCCCGCCAATGTCGTTGCGAACTCCTTCCTGAACATCAAGTTTCCGGGTAAGGACGAAGAGAAAATCAGCAAAAGTCGCGGTACGGCGGTCTGGATCGAGGATTATCTCCAGCATTTTGACCCGGATCCGCTGCGTTATTACCTCACCGCGATTGCGCCCGAATCTGCCAGGACGGCGTTTGATGTGGATGATTTTATTGCCCGGAATAACGGTGAACTGGTGAACGCTCTTGGGAACTTTTTCAACCGAACCTTGACGTTCGCTCACAAGTATTTTGAAGGGAAGGTTCCTGCGGCGGGCGACCTGGAAGATGTGGATAAAGAGTTACTGACGAAGTGTGTTGAGGTTGCGAAGAATACGACCGAACACCTGGAGGCGTATCAGTTTAAAGCCGGTTTGAATGAGATGATGTCGCTCGCCCGGACAGGGAATCTCTATTTCGATCAAACCAAGCCGTTTTTGAGTAGAAAGACGGATATGGAAGCCTGCGGCAGGGCGATTAACTGCTGCCTCCAGGCGGCTCGGACGTTAACCACGCTGATGTCGCCGTTCCTGCCGGAATCTGCCGAAAAAGTTGCTGGCATGCTGAACATCGCAGACACTTACCAGGACTGGGACGCAGCCGGTCAGGACTTGCTGGCCGATGGTCACGCCCTCAATGAGGCGGCGATTCTTTTTAAGAAGCTGGACGCTGCGGAACTTTTCGACAATTAATTGCGATTGTGTCCCGGAATCGATCCAGGCCGCTGGA
Organism: Phycisphaerae bacterium; assembly: GCA_028282665.1. Taxonomy (GTDB): domain Bacteria; phylum Planctomycetota; class Phycisphaerae; order UBA1845; family UBA1845; genus JANQHN01. Next base: position 4,193 of record JANQHN010000326.1, read on the forward strand.
TCGCGCATCCGTCGCCAGTCTTGAAATTAGAATAAGAGAAGTGATACTGGTGGGCTGGTTTTTTGTCCTGATAGACAGACTATGGGGTGAAACAGGTCCTCTTACCGGACTAGAGCAAGCTCTAGCCAGGTGTAACATCCGACACCGTGTTTTGTACTGCCGGAAAGTCGACATTGAACGCTACGTTTGGATTGAAACGGCTATAAACTCACTGGTCGCAATTGAATGGCCGATAATCACACAGAGGAAGGTCTTCTTGCATGGTTTTCCATGAACTGTAGTCAGAATGGATAAGCAATTTTGTTAGAAGTCAATAAGAATCCGGATGAGGGTGACCTACGGCAATTCGGCATAGCGATGCTTGGCGGGTTCGTGGTGCTGGGAGTATTGCTTTGGGGTATCGCATGGTTCAAAGCAGAACCGGCTCGCGGGTTGTTCGTTTGGTCCGGCGCGCCCGTCCAGTACATCGTCATTGCGATGTGGTTCGTTGGGCTGTTTTTGTTTGCTTTGTCGCGGGTCTCGCTTGAGGTTTCCAGGGCGGTTTATGTTCCTTGGATGACGGTTGCGATGGTGCTCGGTGTGATCATGTCGAACATTTTGCTGACCGTGCTTTATTTTACGTTGTTAATTCCGTTTACGTTGATTCGCCTGAGCGATCCGATGCGTCGCAAGTTGGGCGGACAAACCTATTGGGAAGATGCAAAGCCGTATGAGCCGACGTTGGATCGCATGCGCAGGCCTTTCTAAACGGAGTGGTTCTCGCCATATTCCGGGTGATTGAGGGGACAGCATTGTACGTTCTGGGAATCTCTTGTTATTACCATGACTCGGGTGTCGCCTTGGTGGGCGATGGGCAACTCATCGCCGCTGCGGAAGAAGAGCGCTTCAATCGCAAGAAGCACTTCAGCGGTTTTCCGGAGCAGGCTATCGCGTTTTGCCTGAAACGTGCCGGCATCACCATCGACGACGTGAACCATATCGTGTTCTATGAAAAACCGCTGGTGAAATTCGACCGGATCTTAGAGACGGTTCTTGCGAATTGGCCCCGGACGTTTCGACTTTGGCGGGAGAGCATGCCGCAGTGGCTTGGTCATCGTTTGCATATCGCCGGTGAAATCCAGAAAAAGCTGAACACGGATAAGGAGATCCTCTTTTCGCAACACCACATGTCGCACGCGGCGAGCGCATTTTTGGTTTCACCGTTTGAAGAGGCTGCGATTATTACGGCGGACGGTGTGGGTGAGTGGGGCACGACAGCCTGGGGTGTGGGGCGGGA
>JANQHN010000331.1 GCA_028282665.1 Phycisphaerae bacterium
AAAAATGTCAAAGCGCTCGTTGAAGGGGCGAAGGCGCGTGGTCACGAACTCAAGATCGGTGGAGAGCTGTTCTCCGATGCGATGGGCGAAGCCGGCGATTACGAAGGTACTTACATCGGCATGATCGATCACAACGCAACGATCATTACCCGCGCATTGGGTGGCGAAGCACCCGCGGGAGGGATGGATGGTCTGCTCGGTGGTCATGATGACGGAGAATAAGCGTGCAGCATGACGCGGTATCACAAGCTGTGGAGGAGGGGGCTGATGTATCGGAGGCTCAGCTTTCGGATTCACCGCTAGCGGTGCGTGACCTGACAGTGGCGTATGGACGTAAGCCGGTGCTCTGGGATGTCGAGTTTGCCGTGCCACGCGGAAAACTCGTAGGCATTCTTGGACCTAACGGCGCCGGCAAAAGTACGATGCTCAAAGCTGTGCAACAGCTTATTCCGGTCGCGTCGGGCAGGGTGCTTGTTTTCGGTAAGCCCTATCGCACGCAGCGAAACATCGTTGGCTACGTACCGCAGCGTGAGGCGGTGGATTGGGATTTTCCGGTTAGCGCGCTTGACGTGGTCGCGATGGGGCGTTACGCCAAAATCGGCTGGTTTAGGCCCGTGACGCGCAAACACAAAACGGCTGCCTTCGAAGCTCTCGAAAGAGTGGGGATGGGCGACTACGCTCATCGTCAAATCAGCCAGTTATCCGGGGGGCAACAGCAGCGAGTCTTTCTCGCAAGAGCACTCTCCCAGGACGCCGAGTTGTACTTGATGGATGAGCCGTTCGTCGGTGTGGATGCCGCGACCGAGCGAGCGATCATACACATCCTTCAAGATCTTCGTTCAGCCGGTAAGACCGTTCTGGTCGTTCACCATGATTTGCAGACCGTCGAGGACTACTTTGATCACGTAATACTTCTTAATATGCGTGTGGTTTCGGTCGGGCCTACCAAAGAAGTATTTACGTCGGAAAACCTGCAAAAGACATACGGTGGGCGATTGACGTTGCTGGATCAAGCGATCCATGCGGCGGCGGGCTCGGGAAGATCGGCATGATGCGAATCTCAACCCATCGAAACGTGGCTTGGTGGGGAGTGGCCGTTGCGTTCGTAATGGTTGCTTTGTCGGTCGGGTCTGGCGTTTTTGCGGCCGATATCCAGTCACACGCGGCGGCGCTGACGATTGAAAATACGGTTTTGAGTGCTGCGCAATTCAAAACCGCGACAACAAACGGCGAGTCATTCACTACGCAGCTTTGGCGCACGATTTTTTTGCGAGACTACAACACACGCGTCGTCGTACTCGGCACGATGCTTTTGGGAATTGGTTCGGGGGTCATCGGATCGTTTCTCTTGCTGCGTAAGCGCGCGCTTATGGGGGATGCTTTAAGCCACGCGACGCTTCCTGGCATCGCAATCGCTTTTATAATGATGGAGTGGTTCTTCGAAGATGGTAAGTCTTTGCCGGGTCTTCTTGTTGGAGCTTTTGTTTTCGGCACGTTGGGTATTGTCTGTGTCGTGCTCATCCGCAATTTTACACGCATTAAAGAAGATGCCGCACTGGGCATCGTGCTGAGCGTTTTTTTTGGGCTGGGCGTTGCGATTATGGGGGTGATCCAGAGCATGGGGACCGGGCATGCAGCGGGTCTCGAGTCGTTCATTTACGGCAAGACCGCTTCGATGCTCTTCTCCGATGCCGTGCTCATTGCTTCCGTCGCAGGCTTTGTCGCGCTCCTTTGCATCCTCCTTTATAAAGAATTTACGCTCGTTTGTTTTGATGCTCAATTTGCCGGTTCGCTCGGCTGGCCTGTGATCTCGCTGGACATCGCGATGATGGCGTTGGCGATCGTTATTACCGTTGTGGGCTTGCAAGCCGTTGGATTGATCCTCATGCTCGCCTTTCTGGTTATTCCTCCCGCTGCGGCGCGGTTCTGGACGAATGATCTTTCGAGGCTTGTCGTTTTCTCTGCTGCAATCGGGGCCATTAGTGGTTTCGTGGGTGCTGCAATGAGTGCTTTGGTGCCGCGGTTGCCTGCGGGGGCGATCATCGTTGTGGTCGCTAGCCTGTTTTTTCTTATCAGTATGATCTTCGGGCGGAGGCGTGGAGTGCTAGCGAGGCTCGTGCAGCATTGGCAGCTAAGCCGGAAAGTTGCCGAGCAGAATCTGCTACGCGCCTTGTTTGAACTTGGCGAGCCGACCTACGCGCACGCGTTGGAGAAGCGTGAAGTACCTGCTGGTGATGCCGACGTGCCATTCCGTGCGTTGCTGGATCGACGAGTTTGGTCGTCACAGCACCTCATGTCGCTGGTTGAATCCGCGAAACGCAAAGGTCTGGTCCGTGCAACGCCCGACGATCGATACGCCCTTACGCGGCAAGGACTCGATGAAGCCGTTCAGGTCGTGCGCAACCACAGGCTTTGGGAACTTTATTTGATTACCCACGCCGATGTCGCCGCCGGGCAGGTGGACCGGGCTGCGGATCGGATTGAGCATGTACTCGGGGCGAGTATGGTGTGCGAACTCGAATCACTGCTGTCCGAGAAAGCGCCACATTTAACAATGCCTGCAAGCCCTCATGTTTTGGTTCGATCCCGTCAATTATCCGATGCGCATAAGTCTACGGGAGACAGTTGTTGATGGAGTGGTCTGTTTCCGATATCTGGATTGTGCTGGCCGGTTCCCTAAGCGCAGCGTCTTGCGCGCTGCTGGGCTGTTACCTCGTGCTAAAAAAGATGAGCATGATGGGCGATGCGATCAGTCATGCGGTGTTGCCGGGATTGGCGGTGGCGTTTCTGGTTGCGGGCACGCGCGACAGTTTCACCATGTTCGTCGGAGCGGCGATTGCCGGTGTTTTCACTGCCGCGGTGACACAATGGATCCATTCGTTCGGCAAGGTCGACGAAGGTTCATCCATGGGTGTGGTCTTCACGACGCTTTTCGCGATTGGATTGATTCTCATCGTGCGTGCGGCGGATTCGGTGGACCTCGATCCGGGATGCGTCCTTTACGGCACGATCGAACTCGTACCGCTAGATATAAGATCTATCTTCGGCGTGAATATTCCCGCTGCGGTCATCAAGTTGTCTGCTGTGTTGTTGATCAACATCGCGTTTATCCTTATTTTTTATAAAGAATTGAAAATCAGTACTTTCGACCCTGCCCTGTCCACGACGTTGGGAATCAACGCGCGACTAATGCACTACCTGCTCATGACCTTGGTTGCGATGACAACCGTCGCATCTTTCGAAAGCGTGGGTAGTATTTTGGTCGTTGCGATGCTGATCGTACCCGCCGCCACTGCACATTTGATTACGGATCGGTTGAGCGTCTTGCTATTGCTCAGTGGGGTGTTCGCCGTGGCATCGTCTTTTTTGGGACATCTTGCGGCCGTTGTTGCACCAACCTGGTTCGGATTTGACGGTGTCAGCACGTCCACAGCGGGGATGATGGCCGTCGTTAGCGGCTGTTTTTTTCTTGTGGCCGTGCTGGTGTCCCCACGGTACGGTGTAATCAGCCGAATGATTCATCAACTGTCGTTGTCCTTACGCATTGTCCGTGAGGATGTGCTGGGATTGCTGTATCGAGTCGAGGAGCCCGGAAGGGCGGATCCGCGGAAAGCCTCGACGCTTTTGCGAGAAGTCGTGCAGGGAGGAGCGATCAAGCGTTGGTTGGCTGTTCGAAGCTTACGCAAAGCGGGAAAGATCGTTGGCCAAAACGGCAATTATCAACTGACTCCGTCAGGTAGGGGCGAGGCCATTGACCTGATTCGTTCCCATAGACTTTGGGAAAGTTACCTCGCAGAAAAGCTGAGTGTTTCCCCGGATAGCGTGCACGAACCCGCCGAGCGGATGGAACATTTTCTGACCGAAGAGTTGAGAGAACACATTGCGGCGGATATGGAACAGGAGGCTCGGGACCCTCATGGCAAGGAAATTCCCAGTCGCCATCGCTAAGACCTGATTTCCGTGGCATGCGGTTCGTGGGTGCGTGTTGCGATTGATCACGGCGTTGGTTTTATTCCGGAAGTGATTGTGCAGTATGGCTAAGCGAATATCCAAGTCCGAGAATTCCCATTTGGAAGCCGGTGCGAAACGTTTTGGTCAATCTGCGAATTCCTACCGCCGCACGCGTGACGATCATTCTACGGAACTGGCGGAGGATTACGTTGAGTTGATCGACAGCTTGATCACGGAGCAAGGTGAGGCGAGGCTTGTTGAAATCGCGCGACGGATGGGCGTGACCCACGTGACCGCCAATCGCACCATCGCCCGCCTGCAACGAGAGGGACTTGTCACCAAGGAGCCTTATCGTTCCATCTTCCTCACCACTAGTGGCAAACGATTGGCTCGCAAATGCCGCGAACGCCACGAGACGGTGTACGCCTTCCTGCGGGCCATTGGCGTGCCGAAACGCGACGCTCATCTGGATTCCGAAGGAATCGAGCACCACATCGGACAGGCCACCTTGCACGCCATGTCGCGATTCCTGGAGGATCGAAAATGACATTGCCTCCAGTCCCGCTGTCGATGTAGTGAGAGAACCGGTAATTGACACGATTGTGTGTGGGTGCCACGGCTCTTCTTGCTCGACGTTCCCCGCTTGAGCGACCACATTCCATGCCGTACGATGTTCGCTGGCAGTGCGGTGCTGGCGATGTGTGTGCGTACGTCGTTTCCAGCACTTCACGACGTGACTCCAACCACCTACATTCAGAACGAACTGCATCAACCATGAGCGACAAACCATCCGCCCCAAAGAATCCTTTGAAGGAAATTGTCCAGCCGTTTATCGACCTGATTCATGCGCCAAGAGCCCTGTGGGGAATCAACCTCGCGTACGTGCTGGAGGGGATGGTCTACTTTGGAATGCTGGGGTACTTGGCCATTTATTGTTCGGACTATCTTTTCCAGGCTGTGGATGGGGCGGATGAAGCCGCACACCAGATGGTGATGGTCCTTACGGCCGGCATCACCATTGCGATGTTCTTCCTGGGGGTGGTGGCGGATAAGCGAGGCGTGCGGTTCGCACTTATTGCTGCGTTCTGTTTAATGCTTCTTGGTCGCGGAATTTGGGCGGGGGCGCCCACTATTTTCGGGTTGGATCCTAAACGCCCGCAAGTCGTCGTCGGCGATCTTGTTGATCTTCATATAAAGGAACTTGGGACGATAAAAGGCAACAAGGCGATCACAAGTGCCGAGATCGTAAGCCTAAGCAAGGACGATAAAGATGCGGTGGAGCGGTTCAAATTCGACTTGTCTGCCGGCGAAGGTGTTCCGCTCACTGCGGAACTTGAATCTCGTGTGGTTTCCATCAGCGATGCCGAAGTATTGGAAGGTGAGGGGCAGGAGTGGACCATTCGTTATGGCCAGAGCGGGCAGACAGCCAAACTTCTCATTCGTGGTGCGGAAGTAGTTCATCTCAAGCCGGGGGCTCGCATTTCACTCGATCAAGCTTACATCGGTCAACACAAAGAAGAAAAGGGCGAGGACACTGAACAAGTCCTGCGTGAGGGGACAAGACTGTCGCTTACGGATGTTGAAGTCGTCGAAAATAAAGAAGGCGAGTACGAATTGCGCGTCCAATGGCCGGGAGATGTGCTTGGTGTCGATGTGTCTTCGAGCAGTGAAACTGATGCGGAGTACTTCGTTCACAGTCATTGGGTCAGCGATATTCGTGCTGTTGACACATTTTCTACGGACATTGCGGTTGGCTTGGGATTGCCCCTGCTTGAAAACTTACCTGCGGGTGCGGTGAGGCTGGGTGAGGCAACGCTTGTCGATGGTGCGGGGAGCGAATGGACCATCAGATACGGTGACGGATCTCGATTAGTCCGCGTTGTTTTTGAGGGGAGTCGCATCGGGCTTGTCGATGCGGATTGGCTGCCGGACCTATCTGCCTGGGGCGGTCTAAAACTCGGTGAATCCTACCCGAGATTCGATCGACCAAGCTTTGACAGCGACAAACAAGATGGACAAGAGTCGGACGCATCGAAGAAGATGGAGGCGAACGAGACGGTCGATCTGACGCGCGGCCAGGTATGTTTGAGCGAGGGAGTCCTGATCGGTCGTGAAGGTGATCGATGGAAAATTGAATACGGGGCTGACAAGCTTGTTGTGCTGCTCGACATTCGCAGCAGTGATCCCGTAACGCTTGATGTGGGAGCGAGGATTGGACTTGCTCGTGCGAGTATCGAGCGCTTAAATGACAAATTCTTTCTTAAAGCGTATTGGCCGAGCGACTTCAATGCCATCGATACCTATGGTTGTGATGAATCGCCTTACCAAAACGTCGTTACCGCGGATGAGAGAAACATACGGGTTTTGTCGAGTGAACTGATCAAGGGGAATGCACCGGATGGTCCGCCCTTCTCGATCGGGGAACTGCGGCAGATGGAGGATGGTCCAGTCGATCGCTACCTATTGGGCATGCGCGTGACTTATGTCCGAAGCGGTGGTTATTTTGTGCAGGGGACGGAAGAAGGTCCTGCGATCTTTGTTTTCGTGAGTCCGTTCTGGTCGAATCTGCAATGGATCACTCTATTGGGCATGTTTCTGGTTGTTGTCGGTTACGGTATGTACCAGCCGGCGGCGTATGCGGGCGTTCGAAAATTCACCACGCCGAAAACGGCGGCGATGGGTTTTGCGATGCTCTATGCCCTGATGAACCTCGGTGGCTGGTTGCCTTCGTTCGCATTTCTACTGCGAGATGACGACTACGTAGGACTCGGCATTCGCGGTATGTTTTGGATCTATACCGGTTTCACGTTGCTTGCGCTCGTAGTGACGGTGCTTATCCTCAATCGAAAAACAGTCGAAGACGCCGATACAAAAGCAAAGGAGGAGACCGGACGCATTAAGGCTGACGAAGCGAAGCAAAAAGAGTCGATCCCTGAAGAAGGCGAGTCGCAAGAGACATTGGTAGCGGACTCCACGAATCCTGCCGATTCTCCAAAAGATCAAAATGACGGGATCAGGCCGCACATTGTTCTGCTATGGCTTGCGGCGGCAGGACTGTTCTTGTTCAAAAGTGAATCGCCCTGGTATCACTCCTGGGAAGATACTTTATGGCGTTGGGTGATTGCGGGTTTGATCCTGATCTCGCCAGTGTTCATTTTGAGCATACCTCGTACGAGAAACTGGTTGCGAAAACATCCGCTGCAAGACGCGAAGTTCTCTTACTTCATTTTTGCATTGATTCCTGTTCAAACGCTTTTTACTTATAACTGGCTTGTTCTTCCTGCCTATATCAATCGTGCCTTCGAAGGATGGATCGGGGAGTACTTCGAGATCGCAGCCAATGCGAATCCGATCCTGATCTTCATCGCCGTTCCGCTTATTGCCGCAGCGACCCAAAAGCGCAAAGTCTACAATATGATGATTGTGGGTACGCTAATCATGGCTGCCCCGGCGTTCTTGTTGGTTGTCGGCCCTTTCTGGTGGACTTTGGCTGGCTACATTTTCATCATGACGGTTGGCGAAGCGATGTGGCAGCCACGCTTCCTGCAATATGCGGCAGAGATCGCCCCTGAGGGACGCACCGGTGAATATATGGGTGTGGCGCAATTGCCCTGGTTCTTAACGAAAGTTTTGGTTCCGCTTTTGTACTCCGGCGCGATGATGGACAAATTTTGCCCGGCTGAAGGTCCGCAAAACACGGAGGTAATGTGGTTCATTTTTGCCTGTATTGCTATGGTCTCGCCGATTCTGCTGCTGCTCGCGTACAACTGGATAGGCCGGGATTTCAAGACAGCGGCTGACTAAGCCCGAGGAAGCGATCCTCTTTGTTTTCTCACGCATTGAAGTGAAAATGTCGATATTTTCGATTTGATTATTTTGATTCGCCTTGCCGCAACTGTGACTGCGCCATATAATGCTAACAATAACGGTTATCGTTTAGGGGGAAGGGGGACATGCGAATCAAAGCTGGACAACGCAAGACGAAGCAGCGGCAGGTCATCTTGGAGGAACTTCAAAGGCTTCGTACGCACCCGACTGCTTCGGAACTCTATGAGGTTGTTCGACAACGCCTGCCTCGCTTGAGTTTGGGGACGGTCTATCGCAATCTCGAATTGCTCGTGGAGAGCGGATTTGCTCGAAAAATCGAGTCGGCTGGTGGACAGGCGCGGTTTGACGGTGATTTGTCGCAACATTATCACGTGCGATGTGAAGAATGCGGCGAGGTTGCGGACGTATTTGGCCTACCCTCCGACATTGTTCGAGGGGAGTTTGAAGAACTGAATGGTTACCGTGTTTCCGGGTACAAATTGGAGTTTGTGGGTTTATGTCCCCACTGCCAAAATGGGAAATCGAATCAGTACGAAGAAACAGGCGATGCACCGTCATCACCCGATGAACATTGAACGACTAATCCCGGCCAGTCAGGCCGGTTTTACCCACAAGGGTTTCCGAGGTTTGAATTAACTCTCATGGTCTCGGGCCATTTGGGCCTGATTAACTCCGAAAGGAAAACGCATGATCGGTAAGAAGATTGAAGAAGCCTTCAACAAACAACTCAACGCGGAACTCAGCTCCGCCTATATTTACCTGTCGATGTCAGCATATTTTGATTCGCTGAACCTGGGCGGAATGGCCAAGTGGATGCAAATGCAGGCCCAGGAAGAGACGGACCACGCCATGAAGTTTTTCAGCAATATTCAAGAACGCGGCGGTCGAGTTGTATTGGACAAGATCGATTCACCCAAGATGGAATGGAGCAGCCCGAAGGATGCCTTCGAAGATGCTTACAAGCACGAGTGCAAAGTCAGCAAGTTGATTCACGAATTGGTTGAATTGGCAAGCGATGAGAACGACCACGCAGCGCATGCGTTCCTACAGTGGTTCGTTACCGAGCAAGTCGAGGAAGAAGATACGGTTTTGACGATTGTCGAGCGGTTTAAGATGGCGGGCGATTTCCCGGGTGCTATTTTCATGTTGGATCGCGAACTCGGCATGCGAGCTGCGGGTGCTCACTAAGCAGTCAATAAAGTCGCCGATGCCGCGATAGGTAGGCGCATTGCACCGCTGCAATCAAGGCACGCACAATTAAGTCACTGACGGCGCCTTACCGGTGTAATAGGCGCCGTTTTTGAACTACTTAACTTTTTCGGACTCGGCCAATACGGTTCATCGGTTGGGTTTATTCCCCGCCCGTGCAGGTTATAAGGAGAGAGATATGTCTCAATTAGTCACAAAGGAAGCCCCTGATTTTACCGCTCAGGCGGTCATGGGTAACAATTCGTTTCAAGAGTTGAAGTTGTCGTCGTACCGCGGGAAGTACGTGGTATTGTTTTTCTACCCTTTGGACTTTACGTTTGTGTGTCCTTCGGAAATCATCGCCTTCGAGAAGGCCTACGATCAATTCACCGAGCGTAACTGCGAGGTCATCGGTTGTTCCGTTGACTCGCACTTTACGCATCTCGCGTGGAAGAACACGCCGCGCGATAAGGGTGGACTGGGCGAAATCCGCTTTCCGATTGTCGCTGACTTGAACAAGAATATTGCGCGGTCGTACGAGGTCTTGCACAACGACTCGGTTGCGCTTCGCGGCCTGTTTCTGCTCGACAAGGAAGGCGTGGTCCGTCATGCGGTCATCAACGACCTGCCGTTGGGTCGAAGCGTAGACGAAGCGGTTCGCATGGTCGATGCCTTGCAGCATTTCGAGAAGAACGGCGAAGTCTGTCCTGCAAACTGGAAGCAGGGTGAAGAGGCCATGAAGCCGACTGCGGAGGGCGTTGCGTCCTACTTGGGCAAACATGCTTGAGGCGATGTTCAGCCGATAGCGGCGTAGGAAATTCACGGGGCGGTCTTACGAAAGATCGCCCCGTTTTATTTGGTCTGTGTACTCGTGCTTGTGGCTGGAATTCTTGATGTGGATGAGCGGTACCGGTGTAAGCGTGCCTATTTGCTCGCAGTGTTACTCGACGTTGGCAGGATCAGTCTGGTTGCAAGCGCCAAAAGCGGTGGTGTGAGGAATAGCGCGAGCGCGGCGCCCACAACCACGTCTGACACATAGTGCATTCCCGGTAATACCCTCGCGAGGATCACCAAAAAGGCGACACCCGCGAATGCCCACCGCAGTTTGGGAAACGCGCACGAGAGCGTAACCGCGAGCGCAACCGCAGTGGTCGCCTCTCCCGAAGGAAATCCCATGCCTTCGGCAGAAAGTCCGCCGCTAAAAGGCGCGTTGAAGGTAAGGTGAGAATTTGCTTGGTTAGGGCGGGCGCGACCTATGAGTGCCTGAGCGAAGTTTGCAAAGATAGCGACGGCGATGACGGTGATGCCGGAGGCTGCCGCTCGGCGCAATCCGCGATCCGTAAATGCGACCATCGCGCAGAGAGCTGCGATTATGCCGTATGCGTGTGCTCCCAATTTTCTCACTACGTGCCAAAACGGTTTGGTAAGTTGGTAGGGGTCGGCGTTGAGTACCGAACCTGTGTTGAAACGCATTGATACATTTTCGTAAAAGACTCGATCCAATCCCGCGAACCCCGCACCGACGATAAGTGCGCACACGGCGATCGCTAAGGCACGTCCTCGTGGCTTGGATGGAGAAATGGGCTGGGTGGGTAGTGGCGCGTCGCAAAGCGTGGCGGATTGATCGCGCTCATCATTTACGGTCGTTGCGGGTTCGGGTGTATCGGTTGTCATGTCTGATTGTCCCGCTGCGATGCGGTTTTGATTCAATCAATGTCGATTCAAGGGCGTTTGCCCTAATTTATAGCAGTTTCAATCCAAACATAGCGTAGAATGTCGACTTTCCGGCAGTACAAAACACGTTGTCGGACGCTGCACCTGGCTAGAGCTTGCTCTAGTATTTTCCGGCCCCTAAACGAATCGTATCTGAAAAACCTGAAAATCGCTCACAGACGTAGACAGGCCAAACCCGCACCGCGTGTTCCCCGAGCTTGTGTTCGACGGTCGTGACGAGTTGCAGATCTGGCATCACCGCAGGCAGGCTTTCGCGATTGTCAGTCGCGGGGGTGCCGTTAATCAATGTTTCGTGCAACTTTCCAATGTAGATACAGGGTTCGTCTAGGAATGTGCCGGGGTTGTCAATTGGATTAACCCACAAGTCGTACTGGCTCCTGCGGCCGCCTAGGGCGGACTGGATACAAAAGACCGGCGGCTGTCCGGGGCAGTAGTGGGCGATTTCGCTAGCTACTTGGTAATCGTCGGTCACTATGAACGGCTGTTTGCCGCTACTGAGTTGATCTTGTAGTACCGTTCCGACTGCAATGCCTAGTTCGGACCACCCCCGAAGCCGTGCGGCGGGATCGTATTTGGCAATGGGCGTTACTTCCCACGGGGCGGCATCTTTGGCGAGGTATGCGTAGAGTGGTGTTAGTAACGAACTTTTGTGCGCAACGACGCCCATAGTGATGCCAAGGGAAACACCGCTTATCAGTAAGGTTTTCGCCCACACGCGAGTCGTTCGAGCCTCACTGAGCATCAGCCGTCGTAGCCAAATTGCAAGTACCACAGTACCGGTTGGCAGGGCGATCACCGGCCAATTGGGTTGAATTTTGGTCAACGGACTGAACAGCAGGAAAACGATCCACGGTGCGAACGTCAGGTAGAGTAAGAAGCTGATTTCACTCGGTTCATGAGATTCGTCTGCCGTTTTCGGTGTCCGCCAGAGTATGAACGACGCGACCACCATGGCTGCGAGCCACACCGCGTTGACCACGCCGAGCTGACCACCGAGGAATACCAGTATCCCGGCTGGATTGAAGGAGGTTCCGCCCGAAACGCCCGCTTGTCCTGCGACGTGCCGAAAACTGACCCAGTTGTGTAGATAGTTGAAGTAAGCGATGGGTAGCAGACCGCACAGTCCAATGATAGTGGTAAGCCATGGACCTACCTTGGTAATGAAGTGTCGCATGCTTCGTTCGCGCAAGAGCATGATGCCCACGGTTGGGAATATCAGCAGCATTGTGTACTTCGCAAGTATTCCCAGCCCAATCAAGAAGCCGGCCAAAAGCCACCAGCCGATCCGATTGGAACGAAACGCTTGAAGCAGCGTCAGGGCTACGAATGTCCACAGGAACATCAGCGGGGCGTCGATGGTCATGAGCATTGAGCCTGCGACCAAGATGGGCATGGTATAGGTAATCGCGACGACCGAAAGTGCAAGCAGGGGTCTGGTTGTGATCCGGTTCGCGAGCAGGAACATGCCTAATCCGGTGCCGATGGCGAGCAGGATAGCGGGTAAACGCACGGCGAGTTCTTCGCTGCCGACAGTCCGCATCGACCAGTCCGCAAAAAAAAACCGACCCACAGCAATGATGTACGCAACCAAAGGTCCCTTGCTGTAATACGCCCAATCGAGTCTGCGGGACCATTCCCAGTAGTGCGCTTCATCGCCGCTAAGATCAAGTGGACAGTCGTTAAGAAGAAACCACAGGTGGGCCAGTCCGCCCGCGATGAGCAACCCGAGTGCGGCGACGAACGCAGGTAGAACCGACGTTGCTCCCCGATCGGTGGTTTCAGGGGTGTTTCCGGAATGGGTAAGTTCAGTCGTGGATGGAGGCAAGATCAACTTTCCGTTCGGGAGAGTCCGGCTGGTTTTCAGGCAGCGCCAGCCTAGACTTCGCGTTGGGCGCTTCCGGCACACTTTTCACTCGATGCGCATGGAGCATGGTACCCACAACCCGCCCGCCCGGATAGACCAAACCTCTTGCGGTAACCTTATCGCCCACACGCAAGTTTGCGAGGGTTGCGGGTTTTCCGTCGATCAGAATTTCACAGCTATCGGGGATACTGCTGCCGAGTTGGGCGATGTCGCCAGTTTGTGGATGAATGAACTCGAATCGGGCTCGTTGCTTTTCAAGTTTGATCTTGGTGATCGTCGCTTCCACTTGAGCTTCAGGGGGGATGATGCCAAACAGCGCATGGTACAAACCTGCACCCAGGCAGAAAACCATGCCCAAAGAGCCGACCAGCATATGGGCTGTCAACCGCTGATGAGCCATGCGAACCATCACGTCGATATTCACGAGAGAACCTCTTCGATCACAGAGACGAAATAAGTCCATTGCCCAGGGGAGGCGCGCGTAAGATAACGGACAATTCGCACCATTCAAGACAAAAGATATTTTGTAATAGTTTTTCTGAAGAAAAGGCGAAATGACGATCTCGTGGTTCGCGGTACGAATTGAATTCGTTGTCGAATACGTAATTCATTTAAGTCGATTCAAAGATGGCGTTAAGAGACGGTTAAGTTGTTACTAGACGTTATCGGCGGATTGCACGGCTGAAAAAAACAGAAGAGAGCGATTTCGTCGTAGGAGGGACACGACTAGATAGTAATATATGTGTAGATGTTATTTATTGCGAAAGAAACAGCGCCTGTGAATGATATGCGTCCAGTAGATGTTCCGCTTAACCCGATAACGTACCATCGTTGATGGAGATTCTTCGTTTAGCTTTCAAATAGACGCGCCCTAAGGCTAGAATGATTAGTAGGCTCTATCCCAGGTGACTATTTCAATTTTCGAATAAAAACCCGCCCTTTTTGCCTCAACTTTGGTGGCAAGAACGCGGGTATAGCCCGATTTTTGCGCAATTACACAACCAAGGTCGAAAAAGGGCCGATAAAATGATATCGTTACCGGCACACTCATGTGTCCAGGTTCTACTCATGCGTGGGGGGGTAGGCTTGCGGGAGTAACCGGCGTGCCCAAAACAACGGCGGCTTCTACCAGTACGTCCACAAACGGCAGCAAATCGACGGCGTTGCCAACCCGTTTGTTTCTTAGGACATCAAGCCAAGGATTTGTCCTACAGGGGCCGCTAGGAAAACAGGGGCAGACTCACAACTCGCCCGCCAAGTTTACCACCTTGTGGGAAACGCTCAGCGCGCAGATCGGCGCGCACGGGGATGATCTGGAACTTACGATTGTGGTGACTCCTTGCCATCGAATTTTCGGTCAGGATTTGTGTGACGCTGTTCGACACGGTCGGGCGAGGAGACTCGCCCACATTCAGGCGTACTTAGGTACCTCCAACGTATCTGAGCACGAAATGGAAGGGTTGCTCACCTGCGGGTTGGAAAGACTGGTGGTTCGCATTGAAAGTGTGAAAAATGCGCACACTCGCGAGAATTCGAACGAGACGCCGCTGACCGAGGTCGAGAAAGTGCTTGGGCTGCTCACACGTCGACGTGAACTCGACGACGTGGGCTTTCAGACGCCGCTGATGGAGTGCCAGATTGTGACGCTTCCTGAAGGCGAAACTGATGAATCCTCATTGATCGTCCGGCTCCTTGAGGCCGGGGCAAATAATGTCATTGTATCGACCGAATCGCTTGCGACTGCCAACGCATCCGACGAACCGATTATCTGCATCTTGCCTAGCGGCGAAACTTTCGTGCAACTCGATGATGGCTGGGGGCGGCTGGGCTCCATCGTAGAACAGCCGCTTGCCGAGATTTGGCAGGGCTATCTGAGTGATCCACAGAGCGTGCGTGATGACAGGATCGTGCGCAAACCCGTATCTGAGCTTGTGGAGCGGATTGGTTCATCTCTTGCCACGGAGGCAAAAAGTTCTCGTAAGACCGAGGTTCCTCCAGTCCGTTGAAGATCATCACTCCGATCGTTGTAAGGGGGACGATTGCAAACCGCGTCGTGTTGTGAGGTAAACAGCGAAACTGCCTAACCAATGCCCACCTTCGTAGGTTTGATCGGAAATGGATGCGATACCCGAATCGCGATGTGCTTTGGCGGTGACGAGCAGGGATACGATTCGCGGATCGCCCTCGGGTAAACCTGCCGCAATGCCCTCAAGCATCCATGCTCGACTCAGGTTCAAGCCGTCAAGGTGAACGAGATGACCATCCGTCTTGTCCGTTACCACCGCGATAGGCAGCCAGTTTGATGTACCATCCAATGGCAACATCGGCAGAAATGCCCCAAGCCAAGCGGCGAATTCTTGTTCGCTGAGAATTCGCCGCATCAAATCCGCTTCAGCAAGGATCGGCGAAAGGAAATCCACACCGCTGGGTTCGAAGGCGAGGTTGGCACCGCGGTCTTTCATGTAGTACGTCTTAGCTCGTTCTCTGAGCAGGTCGAGCATTGCCTTGTTTTCGCGAATCACGGCCCAATCCCAAACCAAGCCCATTGCGAACGCAGTTTGGCTGTGCAGGCCGGTACGAACCGGATGGGATAGCTTGGGAAGCCATTCGGCGAATCTCTCGGCCGCGAGGCGCTCCATCGGCTCTAGAGTTTTGGCAAATTCATTGGCCTGTGGATCGTTCCATTCGTGCAGTTCAGCGCAAAGTTGTAAAAGCCAGGCGAGCCCTTAAGGTCTTTCATACGCCTTGCGACCGGGCGTGGTCAGGTAGGCGATTTCGCCGTCCACCTTTTCCCGTGTGAAACTTTCCGCGAGCGCCACTCGCGCTTTGTCGGCGAATGAAGTATCGGGATAAAGTCGCGCTAGCCGTATCAAAAGCCAATGGCCGTGAACGGCGGAGTGCCAGTCAAAACAACCGTGAAAGATCGGCGTGAGGAGTCTGGGAGGACGAGCATCTTCATCTGTGTTGAGAACATGGGAAATTTTATTGGGATACTCCCGGTGCACGCACTCGAGAGCCAAGTCCGCAAACCGCCCAGCTACTTCGACTTCGAGCAGCTTTTGTGCTGACGATTGGGCACGCTGATGAAGGGCATCTTTAGTATGGTTGATCTTTGGGCATTGGTCAGGTGGGGTGAATGTCCAAGGAATAACCGGAAACAGTATCGCAAAAACGAAAAAAATTATCATGAATCAACTCCAGACTCCCATGAATTGAGCTTCGTTAAAGTTGTAGGGGCGTGTTACCGTACAGCTTGACTAATCTCTCTTTCGCGATGGCGCCCGACATTGCATGCTAAGCAGGTTCTGTCAAACGGGTGCGGTGCACGTTATCCACTGTCAAAACGTCAGCGCTGCAATCCGCCCGACACACGGGATCGTCTTCAGCCGGGCTGTCCGATTGCCTGCTCGATTTGAGTTCCATCATCGATCTCTCACAAAACAGGCGTTGCTGACGGGAGGACACGCTGCTGGCAAGCGCGTTTTTCACATCCCAGTCAGATGCTATTTTCTCGCTACGAGCGCAGCCTGCAACTGCGGATGATCCCGCCAAGCCGGCATCTTCGCCATGTGAGTGAGAACCTCGCGCTTTGCCTCCTCGCGCGATTTGCTGCGCTTTTGGCTTAGGTAGAATTGCACCATGCGTTTGAAGGTTTCTTCATAAGTTAGAAGCGTTCCATTTTCATCTACGCAGTGTTGGCAATATTCACCGTCTTCGATCGGCATTGCGCAACTTTGACAATTTACTGTGGCATCCATTGTTTTACTCCTTGTAGCTCAATCGCCCTTTGCTAGTAGATCGGTCATCAATTTGACAAGCTGACTTCGTTGTTTCGGCGTCAACCGTTGCATCGCCCGCAGTAGCAACTGCGGCGAGAGCACCTGTCGGGCTTCGTCCAACACGCGTTCGCCCGCCGGAGTAAGCCAGACGAGCGTTCGACGCCGGTCGCGTTCGTCGTTGACCCGAGAAAGCAGTCCTCGTGCAGTAAGGCGGTTAATGATTTCGCTCATCGCTGATTGAGAACGCTCCAGGTGTTTCGCAGCCTCGGTTACCGTGAGCGGGCCGCTATCAGCCAAATGCAACAACACGCCCATCGATTCGGGCGTCGGTTGATAGTCGGTGGGCTTGGAACGGCGACAGAATCGGCGATACGCTCGCGGAAACAACTTTGCAAATTCGTCCGTAGCTTGTCTTGCGTCCATGTTGATTATTCTTGAATTTGAAATTGCATCGTCAACCCCGATGCAATTGTCATCTGGCGTGTGTGCAGGATAGTATTCGGGGAATCGATGAGACGCTAAGACGCTCATTGAAGAGTGCATTGGAGTGAATTGTTCGGGAAGTGTGGTTGCATTCGGGACTGTACAAGGATTCGTTGTCGCAAAGATCGTTGGAACATGCGGGAACTTTGCGATTTTCTCCGCGCTTGGAACAAACGGCCGAGGCGATCTGATCGGGTGTTGCACCGCAGTTCGTGTATCGTCCCGGAAGTCGTTCACGCCTGTATCGTTCCTCCAAGTACAAGAGATCGGTTCCAGGGCCAAACGCCTCAAAAAGAAAAGTGCCGCAAAGGATCAGTGAATCGTATGTTCCTGTGGAACAGACTCAGTTCGTTTATCGAATGGCGCGAGGGTGCGTTGGTATGGCAACCATTGCCTGTAAGATTGAGTTAGCGATCAAACCGCGGAGCATTATCGTAAGTTGCGTGTAATGGTCGCCTTTACGTCAATGCACCCAGAAGATGGCGGCGAGTACGAAGAGGATGCCAAGCATGAAAAAAGTGTACCGCAACCAATGCTGCCGCTTTGCTCGAGTCATGATTCCGTCTCGACTGAGTACTTTAGAGTACAGAGTTTGTTCGGTTCGATTGCTTCTGGCGGCGTTATACGATGGCCCCATTAAAGTGGGCAAAACGAATGACAAATTGAAATCTCTTCATGCTGTCAAGCCTGGTTTCACAAGCCGCCTACAGTGTGGCTGTATGATTTGATTCTTTGGTGTGGAATTGCTACTCTGATAAAGTCAAGGTGGAGGACGCGATAACAGGCCATTACAAGGTCTTTCCGGCATTGGGTTCAAGATCGATATTCACTCGATCGGGCATGCCGCTGTTTTCCAAATCACGTGTGGATTGCGTGGATTGCAATGCACATTAGCAGTTCGTTCGTAGGAGGAGAATAAGTCATGCGAAAACTTGGAATTCTTTTGCTCGTTTTGGTGATAGCACCGTGCGCAAACGGTCAATTATTGGTAGGTAACGATGACACAGCGTCGACCAACGCTTGGGAAGTGAATGTCAATGATGGCACGGCTGTCATTCTCTGGGAAGGTACTGAGGCTTGGGGTATGGCCTATGATGGTTTGACCAACACGGTCTATGCCAATGACGGAAGCCTGCTTCGTTGGGGCGACCTGGGATCGGGAGCGCCGGCGAACGAGTTGACAGTGGTCGATGTGACTGGTGGTTCGTTGTCAATGGTTGGACTTGCCTGGGCCAACGGTGAGCTTTATGCGTCGAGGAACATCGCAAATGAAGCGATTTATTCGATTGATTTGGGCTCGGGATTAGCTAGCGTTCTGCTTGACTACGATGACGGTAGTTACGATTTCGGTGGATTGGCCTATAACCCGCTGGACGGTCTGTTTTATGGAACCAACGATGATACTACGCCGTTCGGGCGTGGATTGTATTCCATCGATGCGTTTGGCGACGGGACGATTTCACTGATCGCCCCGTATCCTGCCGGCAGAACGGATATCGACGGGTTGGCGGTTGGGAATAACATTGCGTATCTAGTCGAGGACGAGTCTGGCGATACGATTCATCCGTACGATTTAGTTAATGGAATCTATCTGCCAGATCTTCCAAACCCGATGACGTCGAGCGAGGTTTTCAGCGGAGCGGCGTTTGTTCCGGAGCCGGCGACGTTGTTGTTGCTTGGTTGGGGGGGGCTGATGTTGAGGCGTCGTTGCAAAAAATAAAATTAAACCAATTCAGTTGATATTAGAGGCAAATCCCCGGCAGTTTGCTGCAGGCTGCCGGGGATTTTTCTATGTGGCTGATCTTCGCGTGAGATCATGATTCGTGCTTGCGAAAATCTGTCGTCAGCACTCCTGCGAATCCCCAGTTTTCTTCATCCACTTCGTCGATCACGATGTGGGTGTGTTCAGGTTTTTTGTCGAGCGTTTCCTGGAGTGTTTTTGTGATGTCGGCGACAATGCGGGCTTTTTGTTCGGTCGTTGCTCCTTTGACGATTTTGACGTTTACGTAAGGCATTGATTTTCCTTTGTGCTTTGGCTCAACAGTTGCTTTGCACCGGAACACAACGCGGTAATTGCACGTTAGAGCGCATTTCAGTGAATTCATAGTGTCCAATGGCGTGTGTTGACCGTGCACTCAAAATGTCGGACGTTACGGGTTACCAGAATTGGTTTTAGGTCCGAGCACGTAGATTGACCAGGGCGGGGTCTTGTGTTCCGTAATCCAATCAAACGGCTCGTCAACGTGGCCGATGGGTCGATGCAACTCGACAACTGTAAGGCCTGCATCGTCGTACACTTTGCGATACGTCTCATCCGGGCAGAGAACGTCGACGGCGGGTCTGTGGTCGTCGAGGGCAGTCACGATGATGCGGACCTCATCGCCGCTCTGTGCATCGCGATTTTCGGGGAAGTCTTTGGTACTGAAGGAGAGCCATTCGTTCAGGTACATTTCAGGCGAGGAAACGAGATTTACCAATCGTCCCGTATCGGGCAAAAGTCGCCTCAGTTCTTTAAAGATACCCAGCTTTTGGGTGAGGGTGGGTATGTTATCGAACGTGAACGCCGAGAGGATCAGATCGAACGAACCGTTGGGAAACCGGTCGAACTGGCCATCCTCAATAAGATGATAATTGCCACTTGGATCAATGTTTTTGGCGCGACGTACCATTTCATTGGCGATCTCCACGCCAATTGTTTCAAATCCGTGCTTCACGAGGAACCGCGTTGAACGCCCCGTACCGCACCCGAAATCCATAGCTCGCTTTCCTTGCGCGTGCCGTTTGAACAAGTCGGGCAAATCGCGAAAGGCGAGGTAATAGGTGCCCGGGAATTCAAGTTTGGCGTAAGCAGCCGCGTAGGCATCATCGTCGTAGCAATTCGAAAATGTCATGTGTCACAAAGCTCCCCAATAAGAAAGTGTCCGCCTAAATCCCGATGATTATCAGTTGGCGTCTGGATTCTGTACCCATTTCGCGCAGTTGTGAAGTCAATAGTGGCAAACATTTCTCTGCAAAGTTGGATTCGAATGAAGAAATGACGATACGGTTACGATTACGGGTACGATGCCCGCGGCAGCCGCACGGTCATGGAAGTGTGAGGTCACGGTGCCGGCTTCTCCTAGGAATACGTCTATGGTGATCTAAACAGGCTCGTCCGGGCGATGGTGAGTGGATTCGATACCTCCCCTGGTCAGTTTTTGCCCACGCCTACTCCAGAGTCCATTACCTGGAGCCTGAACGACCTGGCAACTGGTCCGCGGGCGGAGGCACGCCGCAAGTCAGCTACCCGGACGCTAATCTGAAGGCGCAGGTCACTTCTACGGTGCTGGGGGGAGGTGCTCGAAGAGTACGACGTCAACGACACGCAGAATCCCGGCCTGTTCCGCTATTTCATCCACGGCGAATTGTTCCCCAGTCCGTTGGTCATGGTCGATAAGACCAATCTCGGCGATCTTCCTAACAATGAGGATGAGATTCTCTATTACCTAAAAAACGCGCTCGGCAGTACGGCTGCACTGGCTCGGATTAATGGCGGTGAGAGTTTGTCGTCACCATTGTCGAGCGGTACGCGTACGATCCGGACTGCCGAACGTTTATTCTATTAGCCGTTTCAATCCGAACGTAGCGTTCAAAGTCGACTTTTCGGCAGCACGAAACACGGTGTCGGACGCTACGCCTGGCTAGAGCTTGCTCTAGCCGGTGACAGGGATCGGCGAGTCCATTCGGTACGCCCGGTTATTACTTCGACTGGGAATTGGACGGGATTGCGGATATCGGTCCGGACGGCAATAACCTGGGGAATTGTTTGGCCATTCCGGGGGAGCCGCTTTGTGTGTTTGTGTATGGCTTCAACGGCAACTATGTATTAAAGCCTATTCCTAAACCGTTTTCTTTATAGATATTTAAGCATGTACTTATGTGGTATGTGGCGACTTACCAAGGAACAGTTGGATTGGTTGAAGTCGGCGCCCCAGGATGCCCCGCGCCATCCCATGAGTGGCCGGCCTCCCGCAGACAAATGGAAGGTCATCGAGGGGATTTTCCGGATACTGGACAGCGGCGCCAAGTGGAAGGGCCTGCACAAACGCTTTGACTCGAAAGCGCCGTGCATCGCCGGTTTCAGAGATGGACCTGCGGCGGTGTGTGCGAGATGATCATGCGCAAGGTCGGGAAAGGTGTGAAAATCATAACTGTGGTCGACGCGCGTGGCTTGCCGATCGCGGTTGACACGGCCTCGACTCAGCCGCATGAAACGAAGCTGATCCACGGGTTGTTCGAGTTCATGCTGACGGATGAGAAACCGGAACTGATCATCGGCGACAAGGCGTATGACAGTGATGTCTTGGTTGAGGCGATGGGCAATGTGGGCATCGAGATGATCGCGCCGCAGGACGGCCGGAAACTAAGGCGTTA
This sequence comes from Phycisphaerae bacterium, assembly GCA_028282665.1. GTDB lineage: Bacteria > Planctomycetota > Phycisphaerae > UBA1845 > UBA1845 > JANQHN01. Next base: position 21,241 of record JANQHN010000331.1, read on the forward strand.
CAAGAAGCGGCTCATCGTCGAGCGGACGATTTCATGGTTGCAAAACTTCAGGCGCCTGCGCATTCGTTGGGAGAAGTCCACGAAACCGCTCTAAGAATTCTTGCACTTCGGATGCACATTCCTATTACTTCAAAAGGTTCTGGGATGGGTTCTATTTCCTGGATGTTGTGGCTGAGCGGAGGAATGATATACTCCTCTTCACGCATTTTCCCAACGTGCTCTATGGATCGGTGCTAAAAAAACGTACTACTTAGTTTCTAAGTACTGGTAAACCAGAAAAGGCAGCAACATGTTGGTGCCGCCAGGAAAACGATAATGGATCAAATTCTTCGGTTTTTGCTGAAATTTTTCCCATTCTTGTGGGAAAAATTCGAATCCCGGTTCGTCGATTCTATGTATAGTCCATCCCGGGGTGGCGATTCTTATGTGGTGCTGCAATCGGATACACTCCCCTGATGATCACGAGAGATAGAGGGCAACTGTTCCTGGACATCCAAAATACTAGTTCCGATCCCGAGGAAAATTGGTATGATGTTCATTTGTTATGGGAATTGTTGACTGGTGAAGTCAGGCGATCAGCGGAATTGGATAGATAATATGTTCACTTCTTGAGGGATAATTTGGAAAGCATTGTCGAGTTATTCAGTGATCAGAATATAGAAGGTACAAAACGTCGAACAAAGAAAATCAAAGAGCGGAGGGCCGATCGATTCTGGATTGACTGATCGGCTTTACGAATCTACATCATTATTGGAGCACATGCGCGTACAGTGTAGCAATTTACGTTTTAAAGTGATAATCATTGCGGAGGGAGCAGATGGGATCTTTGCGTGCTTCTTATGATTGCATTATGTCCTTTATTGAACCTGTTGTCGAGGAACAACAAAAAGCCATCGAAGACGTCCTGAGAAAAGAAGCAAAAAATGCAGGATTAGCAATTCTTGAAGCGCATGTGAGTGACAAATTCCTCGAATTCGAAATGCGAGGAAAACATCGTCCTGAAGTCATTGACTTTTTCATCGCACTTGCGGCAGTTCTACGGGAGACTGACGGAGAGATTCGTTGCGAGATCGATGTTGATCAGATTGATCCGAGATTTGAGTTTTACTCTATCGAAGATGGGAAGCTCTATTGCTCTATTGGTCATATTGCCAGAGAGCCGAAACAGCAAGTGAAAAAAACAGAAGAGAACTGATTCTTAACCGTTGCTGGGGGGACGCAGAATTGGTTCTTCACGGAATTCCGGGGAAGGTTTCTCGGATTTTGAGGAAGAAGTAGTCATCATCCCTGGACTTGTAGGACATTCTCTTGATCACTTTGATCTTGTTGTTGATTCCTTGGACCGGTGCCCTGGCGGATCAGTGCGATCCGAACCTGCGATGGCTTGCCGTCGTCTCCCGGCACGCTCCGGTGATCCGCTTTGCGCGTATTGTTGTTAAAGTTTTCGACTTAAATCCTATAGGGGTGATTTATGGATTGTACGAGAATAGTAACTTTATTCATGTTCTTTCAGTCTTGTGCTTGTCGTTCTATGCTTTGACAATGAGTCGGAAACTGCAGTCGATGTCTAGAGGCTATCCCTAAAACCGATTTTATGCATTTTGACCAATATCTGGCATCATGAGACGTTGCTGGACAAAAAGTTCGCAAAAGTTCCTAGTTTTTAAATCACTTTCCAGGACGGTTTATGAGTAATTTATAATTAGCGAAGCGAAAGGGTGAGCAGGAGAAGTGCTTTGAGTGATGTAGCCCTCAGATGGTCTTCTCGCCAATCGAACCCGCATGCCGGGAGTTTGCCATGTTTTACAGAGTATTGATTGACGCTTTTGTATTAGTTCCATTCATTTTATTATTGTTATATTTGGATCTTGGGGAAATTGTTGATGTTTCTCCTGCCGGCGAAAAGAAAGATCGCACCGTCGGTGCTTTGCAATACATGTGTTGGACTATGGGGCCTCTGTTATTGTGGTGCGGTGCGGTCTTTTTGTCGTTGCAGTTTCGCCGCGCTATGCTTGATGGCACAATCAAATCAAATGTTCATAAACTCGTTGCATTTGGTGGACTTACTGCTAACTTTGTGTTGCTTGCGACTGCAATGCTAGCTCCCGCTTTTGAGGTAAGCGGTCGGATTGGTGAGTCGTACGCATGGTTTTTTCTTGGATCAAGTTTTATTTCCCTGGTACTGTACTGGCAGTATCTTGAGTATGTGAGTTGCGATTCTAATAGTCTGTAGTGCGTTTGTAGTCATGGTTGCCTTGTAGCCAAAAAAAGAAAAGGCGGCATTGCTGATTGTTGAGGACTGCGTTTTGCGAAAGAGGTGTTTACGAAACCTGAGGTTTGGAAGAAAGTCTTCGAGCCGGTCGGCGTAGCCTGCCGTCCGGTTGTTGCACACAAAACCGGCAAGACACTAAACAAAGTCGTCCAGTTGTGCGTTGATCAACTTTCAACCAAGCACCTTGATCTTGCCCATTGGGAAGAATTCACATGTAACGTATGCGGCGCTGTCAAGTACCGCCCCTCGCACAGAGGTATGCATCCCGGACCCGTGGACGCTCCAGAAGGAATGCATGCGGTGAAGAGCAGGGAATTCTTTGGCGCAGCCGGCAACCACTATTGCTCAAGAAGCATCTTTATATCGCAGGAATTGTACCAACGCACTTCGCATTCGTTCGCGTCAGGGAATGTCTGTCATTGAAAGCAGACCTTCACAGAGCTGATTGAAGACGGCGAGCGCCTCTGCGGCCTTGCATTTGGTGCGACCACTGAGCGATCCCACCTTTCGCCACATCTCAAACTCGACCTGGCCAAACTCGTCTACCATCACGCTGAAGAACGGACTATCAAGATGGTAGCCAGGTTTCCCGTGAACACAGAGATGATAATGTGAGGTACTCGGATAGACGCGCTCCGCCAACGCCGTTTGCGATGCTCCTGCGACGAAGGATAACATGGCATCTCTCGGCTTCCACGAGCCGTCAGATACGTCTTCATAGAAAACGTAGATGGCATCCCAGCGATTCTGCGGATCATTGTCAACGGAACTCACCATGCCCCAATGGTCTCAAAGGTTGTGCCGAGACGCAACCCCGACGTGGTGGTTGCCGCTCGTCGCGCCTACGTTCCTATGGAACGATCTTCGCCCACTCCTGCGTTGACCGTCGCCCTGCGCTGCGTCGCAAGCTAACTGGGGCGTCACGTTGCGTTAGCACATCGTTACGGGATGATCTGCTGTTCCTGCGCTTGCGTGGCGATTGCAGTCACCAGTTCGCTTGAAAATTGATCGATCGCGTCGGCATCCGACCTTGACGCGTTGATGCCGATGGCCAGTGCAAACGTCCCGGTGTGGTTGACCAAACAAACGCAAAGAAAAGTTCCGGCGCTGCCGACTGCGAAACTAAACTTCTGCCCGCCTTGCTCGACGAGGGTGGCGATGAGCGTGCTCGTGACTGGTTTGGTGACGGAACCGATATGCAATAGGTCATCCGTCGTGATCAGATCCGGCTGGTCCACACGGCGCAAACCGCTCGCCGCCACGATCACCGTGTCGCGAGTATCCGCAATGGCCACCGACAAGCCGGGTACGTCGAACAGGGCGCGCACATCCTCCGCGATGGTCGCCAGTCGTGCCGTGCGTTCTTCGTTCGAGAGCGGGGACAGCGCCGGTTCGCCGTCAGCCGGACAGGCGAGTTTATCCACCGTACAACCGCTGAAGCTCAGTACGCAACCCACGACCGCCGCGTTTAAGGCAAGCAGCCGGCGCCAGATGCTGTTGATTTTATCCATTAAGACGTTCCCTCATTGTTTCGTTCCAGGTGTTTTCTTCAAAGGAGCTAATGATCCTATCAGCAGCTCAGCGGCACGTCGTGCCGCCGCTGAGCGCTCAGCGGGAAACCCCAATCGGATAAGCGACGCATTCTCCTCTGCCAGGCACATTACCGCGTAAGCGATCGCACGGACGCGCCGCGGTGAGGCGTTCGGATACGCTGACCGGAACTCCGTGTAGCAGGTGTTCTCGAACGCTTCGTACATCCCTCGCAGGCAGTTGCGCGCGCGGCGGTTCTTGGCTGCTGCTGCAAGCAACGCGTCGATGACGGCATCCTCATCCGGCTGGGCGAGGAAATCTCCGGCGAATAGGAACTTAAGCATGGCTTGGACGCGATGTCGCTGCGAGAGTTTGGCGGCCAGCGTCTCGTAATCGCGACGGTACCGCTCCGTTAGATGTTCGATCAGCGCGGCCAGCAGGTCGTCGCGATTGCCGATGTAGTGCCGGATAATCGGGCGCTGAACGCCCGCCTGCGCTGCGATGCGCTCCAGCGTTGTCATCTCGAGTCCAAACCGCCGAATGCACTCCGCAGCCGCGTCGAGGATTGCCGCACGTCTCTCTTGACTGAGGTCTCGCCGTCCCATCTGTTTCCACTTTTAAATTATCATTTTGATAATCTAAAGACATAGTAGGGCAAGCGTCAAGTGACCTGCCCGCACGATGTCGAACCGGGTGTTACGTGACAAACTGAGTGCCAAAGATGGTGGAGGTTAGGTCGATGAGCAGGAAGCTATTTTGCTGAACTTTTTGCCCGCGCAGCATCGCCAATCGATTAACGTTACGGACGCACCGGACGTAGTTGTAGACTCATTCGGCGCCCTCGCAAGCATGACCGCCTTCAACCTTCGTATCGAAGCGGACTGCGTCGATCCCATGCATATCCTCACCGGCGTTATTCAGTACGGTTCTGAAAGCTACATGCCAAGTATGCTAATATATGCACGAATTCGTGCTGAACCGTGAAACTCATGCCAAAAGCAACGACAACAAGCAAGCCCAATGATGACAAGAATCAATTCCCTGCTCGTGTCTTTCGACTTCTGTGGACTTAGTTTTCCGCGCTATTGAATGTGGTTACCCGGAATTCGGTACGGCAGTGAGGTTTAGCGACGTAATCGAACAAACGCCGTCCAGCTTCGGAAGCAAACCCATCCGACTCGCCGAAACCAGCGGAAGTCACTATCGCATAGTAAGTTAGCGCCGTTTCGCATTTTAGCATGCGTATAGCTGTATAGGGTGTTTACAATATGCTCGCACTCAAGCACGCCGGTCGCGACGGTGCAGGCAGAGGTATCTCACCGACCGATGGCTAGCCCACGTGCGTTCGACAGCGTCGCGCGAATACCCAGATCAGCATTGCGAACAGCACCGCTGCAAATAGATGAGGTGCTTCAGGTGTCGCGCCAGCGCCGAATCCGATCCACTCGGCAAGCCGCTCCGCCCAGCCGTAGCCGACTTCGCCCGGCAGCGGCATCTTTTCGCCCGGCGGTGTACCGACACTCTGCACGACCACCACACCCGCGATCGCAACACCGAGCAAGCCCTCGCCTCCCACAAGCCCCGACCCGAACAGGATCCCGCTCTCGCGTCGCTCCTGGCGATCTTGGTTCGACGACGCCCGCCGCTCCATCCACCAGCGCAACAGACCGCCGAGAAACACCGGAACCATGGTCGAGACCGGCAGGTACACTCCGACTGCAAACGGGAGTGACGGAATTCGCAGCAGCGCCGCGACGACCGCAATCGCCGCTCCGATGCCTACCAGCATCCAGGGCAACTCAGCGTTTAGCACCCCTTCGATGACGATCTTCATCAGATTGGCCTGCGGCGCCGCCAATGCCGCGTTCGGGTCCGCATCGGGTTGGCCCGCGAAGCCGTACGCCTTGGCCAGCAGCGTTAGCGTCAGGCAGACGAACACGGCCGATGTGAGCACGCCGATCAACTCGCCGACCTGTTGTTTTCGTGGCGTCGCTCCAAGCAAGAACCCGGTCTTGAGGTCCTGCGACGTGTCGCCCGCGATCGACGCTGCGATCGCAACGACACAGCCGACAGTGAGTGCTGCGACCTGCCCGGCCATGCCGGTCCAGCCCAGCACGTGGAACGCGACCGACGTGCCGATCAGCGACGCGATTGTCATGCCGCTGGTTGGGTTTGACGTCACACCCACCAGACCAACGATCCGCGACGACACCGTCACAAAGAAAAACGCGAACACCACCACGCACAAGGCGGCGACCGCCCGCACCGGGAACGCCCCCACGCTGCCGAAGACGGCCGGTACGAACGCCATTACGAAGGCAATGATCAGCAAACCGATGCCGACAGTCTTCAGCGAAAGATCGCGTCCGGTCCGCGGCACCGCAACCGGTGCGTCTTCGAGCCGCTCCCGTAATTGCTGCGTACCGATGCGGAAACTCTCGATCATGGTTGGGATGCTCCGGATCAGCGTAATCAAGCCTGCGGCCGCGACCGCTCCCGCCCCGATGTAGCGCACGTAATTCGTCCAGATTGCGCTCGCGTCCATTTGCGCGATGACCACGTCCGTCGCGGGGAACAGTGGCTCGGTCCGCTCCGCGCACCAGAGCGTGATGGCTGGGATGATGACCAGCGACGACAGCAGACCGCCGCTCACCATCACCGTTGCGATCCGCGGGCCAAGGATATACCCGACGCCAAACAGAGCGGCGGACATCTTCATACCGAGCCCGACGTTCAGCTTGTTGTGCAGCGTAACGCTGATGGTTTTAGGGAAAAGTTTGAGCCACTCGATCAGCACGCGGAAGAACGCCCCCACGGCTAGCCCGAGGAACACGTTGGTGGCCTTTGCTCCGCCGATCTCGCTGGCAACCAGTACCTCAGCACAGGCGGTGCCTTCGGGGTAAGGCAGCCTGCCGTGCTCACGTTCGATCAGGAACCGTCGCAGCGGAACCATGAACAACACGCCGAGCAGGCCGCCGCACATTCCCAGCAGCGTCATTTGCAGCAGTTCCGGCGCGACGCCCCACATGAAGAGTGCCGGCAGTGTGAAGATGACTCCGCTGGCAACCGAGCTCGATGCGGAACCAATCGTCTGCGAGACGTTCGCCTCCAGCAGGGTCGTACGGACCCCCACGCCGCGCAGCGTCCGAAACGCAGCCACCGTCATGACCGCGACGGGGATTGAGGTGGAGATGGTCAGTCCAGCCTGAAGGCCGAGATAGGCGTTGGCCGCGCCGAAGAGGATTCCAAATGCGATGCCGGCCAGCACAGCCTTGAGCGTAAACTCGACCGGTGACTTGTTCGCCGGTATGTAGGGCTCATACACCTCACCTTCCGGCAACGCCTCGAACGCCTCACTGCCTAGTCCCTTCGATCGGTCCATAGCCACTCCAACCGCAACGACGTGCATCCCCCGACCACGCGACCCCGGTACTATACCGGATTCATGTGCGGTTTGACCATTGGGAGGCCACAATGAGTCGCTGTACGCATTTGACCGCTCCGTTCAGCGGCGCGTGTTTCCCTGCCGATCCGGCGGCACTGGGCAGCCTGCGGACGTCCTACCAGTTAGGATACTTCGGGTGCTTGCGCAAGCTCTTGTGGATCACCTTCCAGCGGGCTTTTTCCTCCTGGCGGGCGCGATGGTCTTGCCGCAGGTGCAGGTTGTGGAGTTCGCGGCGCAGCTTGTGGTAGCTCTCTACCCGGGCGGGATCGAGATGGCCTTTTTCGGCCGCCGCGATCACGGCGCAGCCCGGTTCGTGGTTGTGGGTGCAGTCGCGGAAGCGGCACTGCTCGGCATACGCCTCGATTTCCGGAAACGTTGCATCCACCGCGTCGGTGTCAGCCCACAGTTGGATTTCGCGCATGCCGGGCGTGTCGATCAGGATGCCGCCGTCTGGCAAGACGAACAACTCGCGCCAAGTAGTCGTGTGGCGGCCGTGCTGGTCACCCTTTCGCACATGTTGCGTGTCTTGCCGGCTCTCGCCCAGCAGCGCATTGATCAGTGTCGATTTACCGACCCCGGAGGAGCCGACGAACGCCAGGGTCTTTCCGGTCTGCAAGTACGGTCGGAGTGCATGATCGACTTCCAGTTGATCGGCCCGACTGGTGTGTACCGGTGCCGCACCCGCAATTGCTTTCACTTCCTCGACGCGGCCGGGCAGATCGTCACACAGGTCAGTCTTGTTCAGCAACAGAACGGGTGACGCGCCGCTGTCCCACGCCATCGCGAGGTATCGCTCGATGCGGCGAAGGTTGTAGTTGTTGTCGAGACCAGTGACGATGAAGAGCCAGTCGACGTTCGCCGCGACAACTTGCTGTTCCGTGGTGTTGCCCGCCTTCTTGCGGACCAGTCGGCTCGTTCGCGGTAAAACCGCGTGAACACGGGCTTCGCTCTCGCTGTCCGTTAGGGAAACGGCCACCCAATCTCCTACCGCCGGCAGTTCACCTTCGTGACGGAGGTTGCCGGTCGGTCGGGCCGTTACTGTGCCTAATGCTGTTGCGACGGCGTATGCACCCATGTCTTCACGTACCAGGCGGCCAGGCTTGTAACCGGCGTCCGCGTATTCACTGAAGTTCTGCTTGTGGTTGGCGCCCCAACCCAGTTCTTCGAGGTTCAATGTCATGCTCCGATCGATTTTATTTGCGGATTTCGTGTGGCTGGTCTTGATCACCCTTGTGCTTCGTAGCACTGGGGACACAGCAGCGGCACTCAATGGATCACGATTTCAGTGGACGAGCTATATTCTTTGGGGGATTGGGAGCGTCCGAAATGGTCAGGTGGCGAGCGCACCTTCACCCTGAGCGAAATTGATACGCTGCATCACGTTGAAGGGTCTCTGCGGACGCTAAGTTGGCTCAGATGGCAGTCATAAAGCGACAATCCTCTATTACTATCATCTATAATGGTATCGCGATGACCCTGCCGTTTCAAGTCACTCGGTACATGTCAACGTTCAGAGACCATGCCGGCGCAATACTAGAATCGCGGACGTGAATGTAGCGAAATCCCTCAGCAAGGGTGGGGGGCCAGTGTAGCGGGCTGAACATCCACCCCAGCTGTAATCGCTTTAACCTGAAGCAGGGGCCCGGCTTGCAAGGTTTGCGGACTACCGCTTTGGCACACCTCATCGCCGCAAAATCGGTAGTCTATGCGGCGACACAATCCAACCGGGAGTGGCGTAAGCTATTGGTTAAAAACAACTTGCAAAAGCGGGCGACCGGATTCGAACCGGCGACGTCCAGCTTGGGAAGCTGGCATTCTACCACTGAATTACGCCCGCAAACGCGGTTTTTCACTACATTTCGATCGATTCGGGGTGATACCTCGAATCGATCGAATGCACTACAAAGTTACGGGATCGGCCGTCGAAATCAAGCCTCAGGACCCTGAATAGACGCTTACTGGGGACGAATAGCCCAGAAGCTGGCATTTTACTAGAGTTGCGAATAGCCGCGGTGGCCGCTATCCGAGCCCGACTTTCGGCATTGCGACCTACTTGATCCGGTCCAGCAGCGAGATGAAATTCCGTTTCCGGCGGTGGGTGTTACGGATCGACGCGACGTATGTGGGAAAGTCCTTTGCCCGGCCAATACGTCGAAGCAATTCGCCGACCTTCTTGATCATCGTTGCGGCTTCGCGATAGGCGTCTTTGTTCTTGCGATCGATGATCGGCTCAACCTGCCGCTGGTAGATCTCTAATGCGTCTGCCGGATGCTGTCTCTCGCGCAGCTTGGCGAGCCGCATCCAAAGCCGCTCTTCACAACCGCCCGCCTTTGCCTCTTCCCATGCCTTCGCGGTCTTCTTTTCCCAGAGGAAAATCTCGACGAGCGTCGAGCGGTCCGTGTTCATCATCCCGAAGGTGCTGCGATTTGCCGACGCGCGTTGCGTTTTGCGAATGGCCTTCCGGATGTGGTCGATGGCCTTTTCACGCCAAGCCTTCCATGCTTTGGCGCGAGTCGCGTGGCGTTTCAACTCCTGGTAGGAGTGCAGGTAGGGTCGCTCTGTGAAATCCGCCCAGATCAGCGCCATCACATCATCGTTCCGCTTGCGACGGTGATACTCGTTTGCCAGGAACTCGCGTAGCCGTGCGTCGGGTCGATTCGGAAATGCCTTGATGCCATCCTCTGCCCAGCGCAGGGCCTTATTCAGGTCGCCTGCTTCCTTGTATACCTCAGCGATCTGCAGGTAATGATATGGTGACGACAAATCCCGACGCTTAACCGACACCAGAGCCTCGACGTCGCCGTCGGTGCGCGCGAGCGATTCCATAATCGACGTCAGCCGAAACCGTGACCCCTCAAAGCTGCTTCGATCATCGCCCGGTCCGAGGCTTGGGATTTTCGTCCATGCCAACTCTGCGAGCTGTCTGTAAACAGCAAGACCCTTTTTTCCCAGCACGTCGGCGTAGGCTTTTACCGCTCCGTAGAACGTGTCACAATCGGTCATCATCTCCCAATCAAACAGCCGATGGGCGAGTTCTTCTGGATCGGGCTTGGCTGCTGCGCAAGCGGCATAGTGCACTTCCTGGATTCGCTCAAGGAGGCCGGTGATTTCGCCGTCGGAATCGTCAATCATGCCGAGCGCCTCTTCGCAACGCTCCAGGGCGCGTTCGGACAGCTCGATCACGGCGTCTGG
>JANQHN010000361.1 GCA_028282665.1 Phycisphaerae bacterium
GTCTTTGTAGGGGATCCACCCTTCAACCCCAACGATTGTCGTGCGTTGAAAACCCGTGGGGATCGATCCGTCCAGGTATTGCTTTCGGGCGATATGCAACTCGCTGACCATGTTGAGGCGGAGAAGCAAAGCGATTTCGATGGCGATGTCGAGTGCCTGATCGTTCAGGAAGAACGGAGGTGTGTCGTCAAATTCATAGGTGCAGACCGTCGAGTGATGAATGCGGTAGTAGATGTTTTTTTGGGTCTTCTTCTCCATGAGGGCGGTGCCGTCGTACTCGCCCAGTTCAGAAAGGGTAGGCCTCATATGACGTAAGATTTCCGCGTCATAAGCGGGGCTATACCTGCCAGCCGGACAGCGGCAAAACAGCTTCGTCTCGGTGAGCAACTGCTGGTGAATCTCGAGCCCGACCATCAGGCCCATATCCAGGTAGTCTTCTTCCGTAGTAAGATGGAAGGGCTTAAATACGGCAGTCATACTTTATTCGCTCCTGTTCCGCGGTTGGGGCGTCGATTGTAGGAACTCCATGCCGAAGCAGCAATGCCCACGCTGTTTTACAAATCAGACCGCTCACGACACCCCAGGTTCGCCGGTGCCCCGATCTTTACGCCCTAAACAAAGGGAATACACGGGTACGGATGAGCCAACCCGCCCCGTTTGCAAGCACCTTGGCCGGCGTTGACTACTTGGCAAGCGGGATTCCAACCGGATAGTCCACCCAGTGACCGCATTAAACGGACACCGCCACGCTTGCTTCCATCAATCGCCGGGTTGGAATGGTGAATGGGTTTGCGTAGGCTGTGCGTTTGTTGCTCAATGCCGCCAGGTGTCGAATACAAAGTCTTGCTTTGAGAATAAGCTCTTGGAAGTTGGGAGGACAGTCCGTCGTATGGTTAAAGAGAATGAAAGTGTGTGGGACGGGGAATTCAAGATTCCATGGCATGAGCCGGCGTTCAGCGAGCGGATGTTGGCGGAACATTTGAATCAGGACCATGATCTCGCGAGCAGGTCTGTTTCGTGGATCGACAAGCAGGTTGATTGGATACACGAGAATTTGTTGCGGTTTCGACCGTCATCCGTGTTGGATTTGGGATGCGGTCCGGGTTTCTATCTCCATCGACTAACCAAATTGAGCCACACTTGTCATGGCATTGATTTTGGACCTGCATCCATTGCGTACGCCAACGAATACAACCCCGATGAGTTTTTGACCGACTTTGTCTTGGGAGACATTCGCCATGTCCCCTTGGGGGAGTCGTTCGATTTAGCGATGATTCTTTATGGCGAATTCAATGTGTTTCCGCCATTCCAGTGGCCTTCCATGCTTCAACGCGTTGTGGCGAGCCTGAGCGAAGGAGGGCAATTCGCCGTCGAATTGCAAAAGGTGGAAGCCGTACGTGAAATCGGGGAGGCGCCAGCCGGCGATCAGGAATATGCGTGCGGCTTATTTTCCACAAAGCCGCATCGCTGTCACACGAAAAATCAATGGCTTGAAGATGAAGCCGTTGCGATTCAGACCTTCACCGTGACAGAAATCGATAGTGAAGAAACGCGAATTTATAAGAGTACCACAAAAGCCTGGACGAATGAGGAACTGGACAAATTGTTGATGGAAGCGGGCTTTCAAGGTGTTACGCGTCGTACGGATTGGCCATGCAATACGGACAGTCTGGAGCTTTGGGTGGCAAATCTGAGTTAGCCAGTGGTGCTTTTGTCCACTGGAAGCGGAGTGAACCAATGAAACGAACGATGATAGTGATCTGTGGCATTGTGTTGGTGACTTTCGTTTCGTTGCAGGTTGGATGTTCGTACGAATCGCAGCAGCAAGCGGAGGCTCGCGAGTTTTGGGAAGCTTTTGCTAAGAGGCATGATGGTTGGCTTACCTTTCAGGATGGTCCGCTCGCTTACGAGTTGCTCGTGTCGCGCAAAGACATGAAGGTTGTCAACGGCGAGCAAACGACCTATTGGAAGGACTATGAAAGAATCAAAGTGTGGTCGGACACCGGCCGCAACGTTCGTTACCAGCGGTATTCGCTTTTGCATGAGACGCCGGTGTTGGAGCGTGAATCTCGGTTCAAGGAGGGATTCGGCAACCGTGTCGAAATTCCACCTCGACCTGCAGATCGCGTGCTGTCTGTCGAAGATTGGATGTCAGCGCGGGTCGGTGCGACCCTTTTGACGTCGTTACACGCACTGGCGGCAGGCCCGTTCCCAGCCAAGGCGCAAATTGAACAGCGAGAAGGCGAAACGACCCTCATTTTAGAGTCTCTGCGGGATCATAAATTCAAGCTGACGGAAAGCAAAGCTAGATCTGTCGTTGCGCTAAACAATTTCGCGTGGGTGGGTGGGGCGAATTGGCAGGTGCCCGGATTAACGCACGTCGAGTTGTATGTGGATTCTGCAACCTGCAACCCCACAAAACTCGTCGAACAAACGGAGTCTGAACAGGCGATCATATACACGTTTTCTCCGAGTTGGCTGACGATTGGGGAGAAGGTTGCGCCGCAGTGGATCAAGGTTGATTACCGGATGGGAAGTCAAGCGTTTACGACGACTTTTCAGTTTCGGGAAGAGGGTGGTCGTTGGCTGATTCAAACCGCGCAAATCGTCGGCCCCGTTTGGAGTATGTGTTACCTTGGTCAACTTCAGCAAGTTTCGACGGGACCGTTCGACGCATCGATGTTTGAACTTCCCACGGATGTCGAATTGCCCGAGCAATCCTACACCACGCTCAATCCGGGGGAACGGATCGTAACCTTCGTGGCGAAAGACGGGCTGGCTATTGAGGGGAAATTAAGCCTGCCCGATTCCGGCGACGGTCCCTTCCCTGTAGCGATGTTGCTGCCTGGAGCCGGTCCATGGACGTTTGACAGGCCTATTGAGTACGTAGACTTGGAGCATCCCGATGCTTTTATGCCTCGCAGGAAGAAGATGAACTACTGCGATTTCTATGTCGAAAATCTTTTGCATCTCGGAGTGGGTTTCTTCCGAGTGAACAAGCGAGGCTGCGCGCTGGCTGAAGACAGGCCTTTCGAACGCGTCAATCGCAGTCTTTTTTCGCAAGCTACGCCGAGCATCCTGCTCTCGGATTATGAGTGCGCGCTGACCGCATTGCGGGAGGAAGAGGGTGTGGATGCGAATCGCATCGTCCTGATCGGCCATAGTGAAGGAACCACCCTCGCACCTCGCCTGGCTGTCAAATCTCCGAGCGGGATTCGTGCGCTCGCTTTGCTTGGCTACGTGGAGGATGATTTGGAGAAGGTGATCCCCTGGCAAAATACGACCGGCGCTTGGAGAAATATATCACGTCTTTTAGACGAAGACGGGGACGAAAAAATCACGCGCGAAGAATACGAAAACGACGCACCCCGCCTAAAGCTCTTTCGCAATTACGCTTTGCAGGGATTGTCGTTTGAATCAGTGGATAAAAGCGGCGATTCGTTGTTGACCTCGCAAGATATGTTTGAGCGAAATGAGCCCGCGCTGGATCAACTCATGGCGGCGATCAAGGCGGAGGATGCCGATTACCTCTGGAATAATCTTGCAAACCTCACCCCCGCCTATCTAAAGGAAGAGTGGGACCGCCCGTCCAACAGTGCTACGTTGCTCAAGCTCGATATTCCGATCGCGATTTTTCACGGTACGCACGACGGTTCGGTAGCCGTGGAAGGTGCCCGTGCCGCCGAGGAGGCGTTCAAGCGAGCGAACCAAAAGAATCTTACCGTTAACATCTTTGAGCGTACGAACCACGACCTGAATTTCGGTGACTACTTGGTCAATGGCGAAGTGCCGGAGGCATTCGCGGCGATGTTTGATTACGTTGCGGAGCAGGCGAAGGAGTAAGGCGGCCGCTTTGGGTAATCAATGTAAATGCTAAGATGCCAAAATTCCAACGAAGTCGGTTTGTGGCCTGTTGATGTCCGTGATGCGGCTGGGATACTGTGTTTTATTGCTGAATTATTTATTTGGAACACACCGTCCCACATTCTGGGCACACACCTGATTGGTTGCCTTTTAGGTCATAATCGCATTTTACGCATTCCGTGCCGAACCGCCGATGCCAAGCCCCTCGTATGAACATCAACCCGAAAGCGAGCGGCAGAGGAATCAAGAAGTCTACCGTGGGGATACTCATCCGGCGGTAAGTCCCCAGCGCCGGTATTCCGGCGATTGTGGTGTTCGATTTGAAGGTATCCAGTTCGATCCGCTCAATGTTTGGTTGGGGTGAAGCGGCGAATACCCGTTGGGCTTTCTTAGTCCAGTAATCAGCCCAGATCGAGAAGATGCTGCGTTCGCAGCAGGCGCAGCGATCTTGGCCATGTAACAACATGTAGTTTTGCCGAGGGATTGCCTGGTGAAATCTATTGGTAACCGGGCCCGATTCCGGTTGATAGGAAACGAGCACAAATGCAAGGACGGCGTCATGCATGCGTATCTGTCCAAATTGCGCTGTATGACCGGGGAATGAATAACGAAAACTTACCAGAAATGACAGATGATGCACTGCGAACCCAATGATGCCCAGTACCAGGCAGAGACGAGTGAACTTACGAAGTCTGCGGTTCATTGAATCCGATCCCAACTACCGGTCAATCCTTGCCGAGGGCAACTTGCTCGGATGAATCCAAACGAAGTGAAGTGAGCCTCTGGCTATTCGCAATGCCGACATACTGCGATTCTACCACAGAACAGTTCACGCATAGACAACAATACACATGTGAGATGTTCATTGCCACATCTGGCGAAATGATAAGAATAGCCACCATGATCCGAGGTTGCCGCTCTGTCGAAAGTTCGTGCCCCAGCGCCAACTAATCAGCCTGAGGAAGACATGGCCCATGCAAATGAAGGAGATGTATTCGTGATGCGATCGATCGTTTCAACATTCGCTTTCGCACTTTGTTTAGCGCCGTGCATTGCCGGTGGAGACGAGACCAGAAATGATGTGGGCGGATCCAAGTGGTCTGCAACGATCATTCTCCAAACAGAGAACGGTCTTGGTGGCGTTGCGATCGGAGATTTGTCGCCTGCGCATCCGGGGAATGAAGTTTTCGCCGTCAGTTCGACCGGTGAAGTATGGATGGCTTATCGCGATGATGATGCATGGCGGTCCGAGCAGATTCATCGCGGCGGAGGCGAACTGATTATGTGCGCGGTCGGTGATGTTGATCCGCGCTATGAGGGCAACGAACTCGTTGCGGTGGGCATGGTTTCCGGACCGGAGTCGCGGGAAGGCCCGGGGCATGTCGTGATGGTGCGGCGTGACGGTGACGGATGGAAGTCGGAGGAAATCTTCCGCGACGATCGCATGATTCACGGGGTAGCTGTGGGCGATGTGTCGGCCCGTCACGAAGGCGATGAGGTTCTCATTGCGGGTTTTAATCACCGCGTTCGAATGTTATCGATGAAGGACGATCATTGGCACGAAGAGACCATTTATGTCGCCAACGACCGGTTGAAGATTGTGCAAGTGGCCGATCTGTGTGGCGGCAACGCGGTGAGTGAGGCTGTCTGTTGCGGCAGCGACGGGCAGGTCGTGCTGCTGTGGGAAGGCGAGCTTGGGTGGCATCACGAAGTTGTCTATGCGGACCGGTTTGGCCAGAGTCGCATTGCACCCGCGCCGGTTGAAATTCTCATTGGCGGAGACGGTGGAAAGATCACGCTGGCTGTGCGGGAGGGCGATGCATGGAAGACGGAGTGCATCGGGCGGGATACCGCGAAGATGCGGGGCGTGGCGATTGCGGATGTGTTGCCGTCACGAAAAGGGCCTGAATACTTTGCGTGTGGCTATTCGACAAGCGTATTGCACTTCACGAGGCAAGGCAAGAACTACTGGCGGAGTGAAGTGATCTATCGGGATGAGCGACCGCTACACCACCTCGCTGCGGGCGACGTTGATTTGACGCGCCCGGGAATGGAACTGGTCACCTGCGGTCACGGCGGGCGACTGATTTTGTTAACGCCGGCCAAGTAGGGCAGTAATTTCGGCCAGTACACTGGAGGTATATTGGGCTTGTAAAACGCCAAATGTGCGCTAGGTATCTACATTGATTGCAGAAAATCCACCTCCAGGCAGTAAGCGCCCCTTAATCATGGAGTGGACGAATCCAGAGGCTTTATTGCGGGCATGGCAGTACTGATCGATTGTCCGTTTCTCCTCTTTCGGCACCGACTTCATTTTTAATGCCATTCGACCGAGTTCGGAGATGCGATGGCTTATTGACGTCGTCTTGCGAGCAGTGGCGCGACGGTAAATAGCAAAACAAACGTACCGGGTTCGGGGATAATCACAATGTTCCCGATGATGCCGAATTCTCCTTCCAGAAAGGTTTCCGGGTTTGAGCCGTCGAGGTTCATCCGCATGATGCGGCTGTGGTGAGGTACTGTTGTGATGTGCTGACCCCAATAGACTTTGCCATCTGCTAGATCCAAAGCAATACCGTCAGGGTTCTGGTTGGCGCCAACAACGTACAGATCTTGAACATCTGTTCCGTCCAAACGGGCACGGCGAACGACATCGTTGGCGTAATCCGTCCAATACATCCACTCGGTAGTGAAGTCGATCGCCAGATGTGAAGGCTTTCCCGCGCCAGCCAGCACCACTTCTACGTTCGAGCCGTCCAAATCCGCCCGCCGTATTACAGCGTCATTGGAGCCCACATGTTCGTTCCAATAGATCTTCGCGTTCGCCTCATCCACTTTCACATCGCCGGCGAAAGATGTTGAAAGAAAGGCGCCGCCGCTACCTGAGTCGAGACTGGCTGAACCTAATTCTTGGAAGACTGAGTCGCCCCAAAACACCTTGTTCATGGATGGGACGACATCAATGGCATGAGGCCAGTCCATGTAAGAAGTAACGATGTCCTCGACAGCCAGTCCATTCAGATCGCACCGCATGATCTTGTCGGCGTTTACATCGGACCAATAGATCAGGCCGGCATCGAAATCGACGTCCAAACCACGAATACCGTTGCCTGTATCAATAACTTGGTGTAGTCCGGTTCCGTCCAAATTTACCCCGTAAATCTGCCCGTATGGGAAGTCGGGATAGAACACTTGAGAGAAATAGACTTCGCGCTCAGCTGCGGCGATGGAACAAAAAGCAGTGACTGCGGCGGTGATGGAGATGATCGACGATAATCTGCTGGTTTTGAACATGACTATCCTCCTGAGAATGGAAACACTTTACGGTAATTCGAGCCTACCAAACAAATGTAGACTAAGTCAATGCAGATCCGCACCTACAAATGTTTTTTCGCCGCTCGCCTATACACGAATTCTCCATTATAATACTTCCCATGCTTGCCCATTTGCACAGTGTTGCGTTCTTTGGGATAGAGGCGACGTTAATCGAGGTTGAGGTCGATGTCTCCAAACACGGATTTTCCGCCGCGACGGTCGTTGGTCTGCCTGATGCCGCCGTTAAAGAAAGCATCGAGCGTGTACGAAGTGCTTTGCAAAACAGTGGTTACCAATTTCCACAATACAAAACGGTGATTAACCTTGCTCCCGCCGATTTGCGCAAAGAGGGGCCTTTGTTTGATCTGCCGATCGCGCTGGGGATTGTGTTCGCCGGCGGTGAAGTGATACCGGATTGCGAGAAAGAATACGTGGTTGTGGGTGAGCTTGCGCTGGACGGTCGCGTGCGTCCGGTGAAGGGCATCTTATCTGCCGCGATCGAAGCCAAAGCGAAGAACTTCAAAGGCATCCTCGTCCCCGAAGCCAACGCTTCCGAAGCAGCTGTGGTTGACGGGCTTGATGTGATACCGGTTTCGAGTTTTACGCAGGCGATCGGGTTTTTGTCAGGTCAGCTTCCACTAACGCCGGTTTCCGTCGACCTTGACGCAGTCTTTCAAGCATCTTCGCAGTACGACTGCGACTTCGCCGACGTGCGCGGTCAGGAACATGTGAAACGCGCTCTTACCATCGCCGCAGCGGGGATGCACAATGTGTTACTGGTCGGTCCTCCGGGGTCGGGCAAGACCATGCTTGCCAAGCGCCTGCCCACTATCCTTCCACCGTTATCTCTGGAGGAGTCGCTGGAGACTACTCGCATCCATTCCGTTGCGGGCGAACTCAAATCAGGTGTTGCGCTGCTCGGGACGAGACCCGTCCGCGCGCCGCACCATTCCGCATCCACGCCAGCGCTGGTTGGCGGCGGTACGATTCCGCAGGCGGG
>JANQHN010000368.1 GCA_028282665.1 Phycisphaerae bacterium
CGCCACAACCGAGCAGGAAAGCGCGCGAACGATTCCGTTCGATCCATTTTCTAAGCCCCCAAACGATTCCGCCAAGAATCAGTGTGGCGCCGCCAGCTATCATCGCGCCACGACTCTGTGTGATTGGAATAGCCGAGGCGATAAACAGCATCGGGATAAGCGCGACGGCGGTGAGTATTCGCCCTTCGCCTGATTGGGTGCGTATCAAGGCAAGCGCAAAACCTCCGGCCGCGAAGCTACAAAGTACTAAGTATGAACCTGCGACTCCGCCATGTCCGAGGAACCCCTGAATGTCTCCCGATTGCACGCGCTGTTCGAAAAGTGCGACCGCTGGTGCGTCCTGTGGGATGCCCTGCTTCGCCCAGATTTCTTCTTTGTGCTGTTCGTAATATGCGCGGTATTCAGCGGCGGAAATGTATTGATCCCAGCATTGGGCTGCCTGAACGCAACCCGACGCGATAACCACTGTAAGCACTAAGGATCTAGAATTTGCGGATCGCAGTATTTGCACGAGCACGATGCACAGGAGAGGGTAGGAAACGAAGTCGAGCGCACCGTTGATCGCGAGGCGTTGTTGGCATGCGTACCAAGTGGAAATACCTGCGGCGACCAGTAGCAGTATGAATCCTGCTTCCAGGCCTGTAGTTAAGTATCGTCCGCCACTACGTCGATCGAGCACGTGCGACACAAAGTACATTGCCCCGCTCAGCAGAATCAGCATGTCGAAGGCAATAGTGCGTATAGGGGATGGATCGGAAATGCCATCGAGGGCGCGAGTGAGGGAGATTCCGGCGGAGTCGTACGATTCCGCGATGATCGGGCGCAAGCCTACCAACACCAGCAGGATCAACAGCGCGGCATTTCGCAGCATGTTTGCCAAGTGAACACACCTTTCGATGTCACCCGCGAGGAGAAGGCGGTTGATAAGGTGCCGCTGCTTCAGGCAGTGGTTTCCTTCCGAAATCCGATCGCATTCATTCGGGTTCCCGTCTTCGTGGGAACAGACTCTGCGCGGCAATGACGGGTGTCAATCGACAATTGGTAATCAAAGGTCATCAATGTAGTTTACCGGGCTTGCGCTTTGGTATTTTGATTGGCGCAAGCCCGGCGTCGAGTGTTACCTACTTTAATCGCGCGACGAAAGGTTCGAAACTCATGAAGTCCGCGTGGTGAACGATATACGCCTCCGTACTTCGCTTAACCAAGTTTCCTTCGCCTGCGTGGGCGGCGATGATGTGGCATACTTCCTCAGGTACGCTGCACTGCATTGCGAGCCCCACACCCGAAAACGGGTGGCGTACGTACTTACCGTAATCGCTCACGACGCTCCTGCCATCGATCTTCTCGTACTCGAGCAGTTTACCTACGTCCGCCAGAATCGCTCCGGCGACAACGACATCGAAATCGATCGGTAACGCTTCACCCATGAACTCCTGCATCGCCTTGGCGGAGGCGAGCGAAATATGTACCACGGCCCGCTTGTGAGCCATAAATGACACCGGGCATTTCTCCACCTTCAGCGTGAAAGGAATGGTGAGCAGGTCTTTCGCATCTAGTGGACTTTGTTCGAGGGCGAGTGCCCAGGTGTTCGTCACCTGCTCGCGCAATTTTTCGTCTTTGATCCAATCCAGTTCGGGCCAAAGTTCTTTCGCTTGTTCGTGCATCTTGTTCGCTCCTGATTCTCGGGAACGGGGTCCAAATATTGGTTTCGAGGAAACAAGCGTAGCGGCGAATGGGCGGGGGCTCAATGGTTTTAAAGATGGCGTTGGACAACTTCTAAATCGAAGGTCGTACCGCACTCGGGGCAGCGGGGTTCGGTGAGGTCCGGAAGCGAATAGCCGCACTTCAAGCAACTGGCGCGGCGTCGTCGGCGATGGCGGATGAAGTTGGACGTTGATAGGTACAAAATGACGAAATGGAGACCGGTGATTAGCACGCCGACAAGGGCGCTTAGGAATCCCCCAAAACCACTGTCCCACAGCGCGTGGCGAATCCACTGAGTGAGGCCTATAGCATTGGCGAACATAACTGGCGTAAGAATAAGCCAGAGCCCGACAATCGCGATCAGCGGTAGTCTCCCCGAAACTACTCGTCTGAGCATCCAACCAATAGAGAAGATCTGTTTGAAGGGGTCAATTGTTGCGTGATTGCCGACCGGCGTGGTGCACTTCTTGCAGAACTCGGTGAACGGTGGGCATGGCGCCATACAGTTCGGGCAGATAGCGACCACGTCCGGCTGGTCAATTTTCGCCGTTCCAGTCAAATTGTCCTCATTGATGTCGAGAAGTTGATTGTCGGGATGGTCGAGCTTGCCCGAGGGAGTCTCATTCAGGCAAGCCATGTCGCCCTCTTCGATTACCCCAGAAGGCCTCGGTCCAACCAGGCAACGAGGGCAATAATCTCCATCCGAGGTATCGTAGGAATAGCCGCATTTCGTGCAAGACCCGGAATTACCTTGTTTCGCTCGACCGGCGAAGATCGTAGCGAATGTCACTGCGAATATTACAATGATGGCAACGACAACGCCGGTAACTATGATCATTACTGTGGTCAGTACCAGTCGCTCCCTGGCATTGCTGCTGTTGGAGTCCGAGAGCAGGCCAACCACAGTTCCCATTCCAACGACAAAAAGCAGCAGTATAGCAGCATCAACTATAGCGGACTGCCTCCGCTTTGCTCGCCGGTCGCCGTCGTGTGGAGGTGTTGATTCTGCGACGGGCGACAGAGGTGCCGAGTCGAATTCGCCATCGAACGGCTTACCGCAATTTGCGCAGGCTGGCCTGTTACTTGGCTGTTCGGTTAGGCAGGATTCGCAGACGAAGTAGCCATACTCAGATGATCGCGAGTTACTCATACGCGTTCCATGACACAAAAAGAAGAACCACTACGATTATAGCGGTTTCTTACTCAGTTTATAAGGTCTGGCAGTTCGCGTGAGTGAGATAACCGCAATTACACCCCACGCCAATCTTGTGGTTTCGCGGGCTTGTTGTCGAGCGCACGCTCGATCTTTTCCATCACCTCCGGCGTGAGCTTCTCGACGATTTCCATCGATTTCATATTTTCGTCAATCTGCTCGGGGTGAGACGCGCCGGTGATGACCGTGCTGACATTTTCGTTGGCAGCGCACCAAGCGATGGCGAGTTGGGTCAGTGAACAGTTAAGTTCTTTAGCGATGGGTCCGAGTTTTTTTATGATTTCAATTTTCTCACTCCAACCATCCTGCTCCATACGCTGACGAAGCCACTCATATTTCTCGTGGGCAAGCCGGCTATCTTTTGGAATGCCGTCATTATATTTGCCCGTGAGTAAGCCCGATGCGAGCGGGCTCCATATCGTCGTTCCCAGACCCTTCTCGCAGTAGAGCATCGCGTACTCCTGCTCGACGCGCTCGCGGTGAAACATGTTATACTGCGGCTGTTCCATCGTAGGTGGCACCATGCCCGTCGCCTCAGCATAACCGTACGCCTGACGAAGCTGCTCGGCGCTCCACTCACTTGTTCCCCAGTAAAATGCCCGACCCGAATCGACGAGATAGCTCATCGCCCGGACCGTCTCTTCGATGGGGGTGTGAATATCAGGCCTGTGGCAGAAAATCAGGTCGACGTAGCCCAGCTGTAGGCGTTTCAAGGCCGCGTCCGTGCCTTCGATAATATGTTTACGGGATAAGCCCCGCTCGTTCACACCCGTCCCACCCCAGAAAATCTTGGTGGAGATAACGAATTCGGACCGCTTCCAACCGGTACGCTTGAGCACCTTACCCATGATTGTTTCGGCTTCACCCTGCGCGTAGGCTTCGGCATTGTCAAAAAAATTTACGCCGGCGTCGAAAGAACGCTTCATGCATTCGTAGGCGACATCTTCTCCGAATTGATCGCCAAAGGTCACCCACGCGCCAAGCGACAGCGTAGACACTTTCAAGCCTGATTTCCCCAGCCGACGGTATTGCATTGTGTATCCTCCAAAAAACGGTGTGGATTCGTAAGGATTGTATGACTAGAAGATGGTCTTGCAGCAAGTTGCCTTGCCGGACGCATTTACTCCTGGAATCATAGACAGTTGAAAAAAACACCCATCAAACAGAAATGAATCTGTTTGATGGGTGGGATTTTGCGTGTTGGCTGTGCGATCGCTGGATCAATCAGCCAAGTTCGGGATTTGCCTACTTCGAACCATCAGCTACTTTGCTAGCTTCCTCACCTTTCCAGGCGGATTCTTTGTAAGCAGTGACGGTTCTGCCGTGGATCACATTACCTCTTAGCGTAGCCACCGAAGTGGTGGAACTGAAGAAGTCGAGTTGTTGAAAAACAGGTGTCAGCTTCATCAGGATTCCGGAAACTTTGGTCATGATGTGCTTAACCTTTCTGGCCTCTGGGTCGTCGTTCGGAATAGCTGCCATTGCCGCACTACTCGCGAAGCCGAAAATTCCTATGGCGTTAGCCAGCTCATTGCCCAGGTTGGACAGATCCTGGAACGACGCTTCGGTGACAGCGCCTTCGGGGATAATACCCTCTGTAACGAATCGTTCATTTTTGCGGATGGACGGCGCGTCGCCGGCAGCGACAGCCATGACTTTCTCGACTGCAGCGGCGGAGGTACTGATGATCAGCCATTCGCCATCCACACCCACGACCGGCTTGACGAACATCGCCAACTGCGGATGCATGATCTGCTTGAGTGAGCACTCGGAAGCAGCCACGTCAGAGATGATTAACGGCTGATTCATGGTCCTGGCAAAGAAACCGCTTAGTTGGTTAATTCCACTCATCACCTTCTGCTCGGCCAGTTCAGGATTCTTTACGCGAATCATCGTAACGGAGTCCGTCGGCGACATAGGCGTGACCACTGCGGCGGGCATGGTGATCGAGATCATTTCGCCGCTAAGCCAACTAAAAATGTCGCGATCGGGGTCGAAGTTCATTTCAACGAACATGCCCTCCATCTTTGCAATCATTTCCGCGCCTTCGGGTATGTCTGTTTTGACGAAGTTCACGATGCCGTGATACAACTCGCCGAAGTCGATGAGCGTTGTTAGGCCGAAAGCGGTCGCTTCTTTCGGGATGTATTTATCAAACTTCGCGAACGCTTTTCGATTCAAAATGGAACGAGACAGCACGGAATCCTTCTTGTCTTCGCGTAGAACCACGATTTCGTCGCTACGTTCAAACCGCCCATCCATTCTCGCAGTGGCGATCATGTAGTCGAACACATCGACTTGATCCATAATGCTGGCGACCATTTTGTGTTCCGGCGAGTTAAGGGCTTGCGGGTCGCCCTGCTGGAAGCCGAAGTTGATCATGTGTCCGATGTCTTCAAACATCTTGCGGAAGTCGACGTAAGTAAGAACATCTTCAGGAGCGGGAACCTGCGCGATGGCTTTCTTGAATCGAGGCGTTTCGATGATGGACTTCATCTCTCCTTCGCCGGCGAGCATCTTAATCACTTCACTTGCGCCGGTTGGTGCGACCACGATGCCAATGACATCGCCGCGGCGGAACAGGTCCATGCGGAAGGGAGCGCCGCCCGGGGCGATCGTCCAAATGTTCGCGCTATGCAACTCGTCGGTCGTTACGGTGATCTCGCCCTCCGACATCTCCGAGAGTTGATGCAGGATACCTGTTAGAGCGTTGATGTTTTTGTCGGTGGATCCCTCCGAGCCCCTAAAAAGCATGACGTATGCAGGGAAAGGCGGGCTGAGCCGCTCGGCAAAAACAAACTCCCTGCCAACCAGATTCGACCAGTCGACTTTAAAGACCATTTCCTGGAATTTTTTGATGAACGACTCGACCTCCGCCTTTTCTTCAGGCGAGAGTTCGGCGGTAAACATTCCCAACAAATCCCCCACGATGCCACTCTGCTCGAATACCGACCAGAGCTCAGCCCATTCGCGTTCGACAAACGCTCGTTCTTCGTTGTGGATCGCGTGGATATAAAGCCACATGTTTGCTGGCACAGCCTGGCCGAGTGTGTACTGCGATGGCAGTTCGCTCGCCTGGGTAGTCAATGGAGTGACACCCAGTGTTAATAGACACATCAAGCTGCCGATCAAAATCCTGGAAATGTAATGGTTTGAGCGCATCGCTGATGCCTCCCTTTCTCCAACAGTTAACAAATGTCCTCGATTCAGTTTGCGACCAATTATTTTCGTCCAGAGACGCTCTTGGCGGTAGATATGAGTACGTTACATGGACGACATATTCAGTCTACCCTTGCTGTCGGCACGATGCCACGACCTCCCTGTCCATAGTTGTGCGAAATTGTGGCGGTTCAGACAATTCTCGACAGGATTTGATCGAGGCCGACGTTACGCTATCATCACGCCCGATCATGGTGATCCCGCAGATCGCCTCATCCCGGCTGATTCAAAACCTGCGGCAAAGACTTAACCGCAAAGAAGGGGTGGTCCATGTCTCAGGTCTGTGGGGGTCTTCTGCGCCTATGACCACCGCATACGCGTTAAGCGGACAAAAGCGTGTGGTCCTCTACATCACTACTCACCTCGAAGAAGCGGATCAGGTTCAGGACGATCTCGATTTGTTTGCGAACCGAAGCTGCTTTGCTTTCCCCGCTTGGGAGTCACTTCCGGGTGAAGGGGCAGCTGCCGGTGAAATTCAGGCGGAGAGACTGAAATTGTGTTCGATGCTGTGCGCTTTTTCGGATGAGTCAGCGCGCGGTAAGGTGAGTGATGGTTCTGCCGCAGCTTTGACACAAGAATGTTCGGATACATCAGACCTGGATCAGCCGCTTATCGTGGTCGCATCCGTTCAGGCGCTCATGCAGCCGGTGCCCACTGCGATGACTCTCCATCAAAACACGATTTGCCTGCGCGTTGGATCACAGTTTGATGGGGATGACACAGGTGGCCCGGACGGCTTGCTGCGCTGGCTTGTTCAGCGCGGATTCGAGCGGCTTGATTTGGTGGAGGCGCCAGGCGACGTCGCCCGGCGGGGCGAAATCGTGGACGTCTTTCCGCCCGGTGAACAATACCCCGTGCGCGTGCAGTTCTTTGATGACGAGGTCGAGTCAATACGCGCGTTCGAATTGAGCAGTCAGCGTTCACGCGATAACCTGCAATCGCTGTCGATCGTGGCGGTCAGGACGGATGCAGAAACGTTACGGTCCGAATCCGCCACCGTGTTGGACTATCTGACCGAAGGAACGCTGATTGTATTGGAAAGCCCCGGCGAGATTCAAGAAATGGGGCACACCTTTCATCGCAGGCTTGGTGATGATGATCGCCTGTTCGATGTCGAGAGTGTGTTGCGGCGAACTGAGGCGTTTCCGCAGATGCATTTTTCCCGCTTCGGCGCCGCGGCCGTGTCGGCCGAATCGAAGTTTCATTTCGATGTAACATCGCTCGCGCGGTTTGAAAGCAAAGCGGCAGACGCCGTAAAAACGCTTTGCAGTATGTCCGCCGACCACACTATTTACGTCATCTGCGACAACGATGGCGAGCGGACGCGCCTGCGGGATATGATTCAAGAACAGTCGCCCCGGTATCCTGACAATATTCACCTCGAAATCGGTGTTATGCACGGCGGATTCGAATGGCGCGAATCGAAAACGGTCGTCGTTGCCCACCGTGAAATTTTCCACCGCCATCGGCAACGTCGACGTTTACGCAAGATCAGTGCGAGCAGGCCTGTCGAGTCGTGGATGGATCTCAAATCAGGCGACATTGTGGTGCATGTTGTCCACGGAATCGGAGTGTACCGGGGCTTGAAGAAGATAACTAAAGGCGCCTCGAAGACTGTGGAGGAATTTCTTACGGTCGAGTTCGCCGACAGTGCAGTCATCCATGTGCCCATTTCACAGATCGAACTCGTTCAAAAGTACATCGGTGCGGGTGGGGTCAAACCCACTCTGTCGAAGATTGGTGGCAAACGGTGGAGCAGGAGCAAAGAGCAGGTTGCCGAAGCAGTATCCGAGATGGCGGAGCAATTGCTCCGTGTGCAGGCGACGCGGGAAGGTGGTGTAGGGATAGCTTACCCTGCCGACACGGAGTGGCAGCGCGAGTTCGAGGCATCCTTTCTCTATGAAGAAACCGAGGACCAACTCACAGTGTCGGGTGATATTCGTCAGGACCTCATGCGATCTCGCCCGATGGATAGACTTGTCTGCGGCGATGTAGGCTATGGCAAGACGGAACTCGCCATGCGGGCGGCATTTAAGGTTGTTGAATACGGCAAGCAGGTTGCCGTGCTCGTGCCCACGACCGTTCTTGCAGAACAACATTATGAGACGTTTTCAGAACGTTTGAACGACTATCCGTTTTCGGTTCGCTGCCTCTCGCGTTTCCGTTCGACGGCGGAGATCAGAAAGATCGTGCAACAACTTAAGAAAGGGCACCTGGACGTCGCCATCGGCACGCATCGCTTGCTAAGCAAGGATGTGCAATTCGCCGACCTCGGACTCGTCATTATCGATGAGGAACAGCGATTCGGTGTCGAGCACAAGGAGAAACTCCGGGCCGTACGAGAAACGGTGGATGTCTTGACGCTTACAGCCACTCCCATTCCTCGAACCTTGCATATGTCGCTGGTCGGCATTCGCGACATAAGCGCGCTGCAAACGCCACCTGTTGACCGTCGTTCCATCGCAACACAGGTACGCGCGTTTGATCGACGCCTGATACGCGATGGTATCATTCGTGAACTCAACCGTGACGGACAGGTCTTTTTTGTCCACAACCGGGTGCAGGACATCGCGAGTGTCGCGGATACGGTTTGCAGCATCGCTCCCGAAGCCCGTGTCATCTACGGTCACGGTCAAATGAAGGGCAAGGAACTCGAAAAAGTGATGCACAAGTTCGTTCGGCGCGAGGCAGATGTGCTCGTAGCGACAACAATCATCGAAAGTGGCATCGATATTCCCTCGGCGAACACCATCTTCATCAATCACGCAGAGCGGTTCGGACTGGCGGATCTGCATCAGCTTCGTGGTCGCGTGGGGCGGTCGCGGCATCGAGCGTATTGTTATTTGTTGATCCCTGCGGACAAACCGATCGAACGCAAAGCTGCGAAACGACTTAAGGCGATCGAGGAATTCAGCGAACTCGGGGCCGGCTTTCAAATCGCCATGCGCGATTTGGAAATTCGCGGTGCGGGTAACCTGTTGGGCAGAGAACAAAGTGGCCACATCGCCGTTGTCGGCTATGAACTATACTGCCAACTCCTCGATCGCGCCGTTCGTAAACTTAAAAACGAACCCGAGCCTCCGCAATATGCCGCCCAACTCGACCTTGACGTCGCCGCCCACATTCCGTCTCATTACATTGCGTCCGATCGGTCGCGTATTGAGGTCTATCGCAGAATTGCGACTTGTCAAACGGTTGAGGATATAGCTCAGTTGGAAAAAGACCTTAAGGACGCGTTTGGACAATACCCCAAACAGGTGGCAGTGCTGTTGGAAGTCGCGGAAATCCGGATTCTCGCAAGGCGATTCGGAATCAAATCCATCAGCAAACAGCCACCCGACTTGGTCTTTTCAATCGAAAGCATGGCCGAGGCGGAACCGGCGTTTGCGGATGCACCCGGTACCTTGCGGATGCCCGACAACGAGACGATACATTTACGATTACCCAACGCCTATCTGGAGCCGCATACCATGCTTGCGGTTTTGCGTAAAATGTTTTTCTCCGCCAAACAGCGGGAGTTAACGAATTGAACCGAAAAACAAATGACGTCGAGAACTCAGTCGAACGCCGTAGTTATTATAATCACGATCATCAATTCGGCGCAAATGGATTTGTACGGATCTGTTTCTGTTCGACAGCTCGGAGAAGGATCCTGTGGTTCTGTATCGTAGCGCTTGTGCCGCTTTCCGCGTGCAACGAGCCGGATGTTCCTGACCGCACAAGACAACGCCGCGAGGTGAGTCGTGCGCTCAGTGAAGAGCGGGGTGAATCATCTACCAACGGCTTGTCGCCCTTATCTCGATCGGTTTCACAACTGACGATCAATAATGAAATCATTTCTGCCGCTGATATCGTTGCGATGATCCAGCCTCGCATCGAAAAGGCGGATCAAGGTCTTTCGCTCAATGAATACAGAGAACTTGTCGTTCGCGAAGCGTCGATCGCCATCCGTGACAAAATTGCTGAGGTACTGCTCC